>NZ_JBLTJC010000164.1:0-22461 GCF_048158785.1 Streptomyces colwelliae
GCCCGATTGTTAGCCTCGGGCATGGTCTGTTTCCCTCTGCCCCGTGATGGATCGTGATGAGTACGGTCGCCGCCGCGTCCTTCCCGGTCGGTGCCGGGACCACGCTTGCCGAGCTCGCGTTGGATCCGCATCCACGGCTGGCGCGGCTTCGTGAGAGTGAACCCGTGTCCTGGTTGCCGGAGTTGGGCGGTTGGCTGGTCACCCGGCGGGACCTCGCGCTGAGCGTGATGCGGGACGCGGTCACCTTCACCGTGGACGATCCGCGCTTCTCCACCGCCCAGGTCGTCGGCCCGAGCATGCTGTCCCTCGACGGGGAACGGCACGCCCGCCACCGCGAACCCTTCACCGCACCCTTCCGTCCCCGCGAAGTACGGGACGGCTTCGCCTCGTTCATCGAGCGCGAGACCGACCGGCTCGTCACCGAACTGCGGCCGGCGGGCGCCGGTGAACTGCGACGCGCCTTCGCGGGCCCGCTCGCGGTCGCCGTCGTCACCGAGGCGCTCGGGCTGACCGGCACCACCCCGGACACGGTCCTCTCCTGGTACGACGCGATCGTACGGTCGGTCTCGGACATCACCGCCGGCCACGAGGCGGGAGCCGCCGGCACCAAGGCGTACGCGGAACTGCGCGCCTCCGTCGAAGCCACCGTCGCGGACCAGGGCGGAGCATCGCTCCTCGGCTCGGCCGCCGGACAACTGACCGTGCCCGAAGTGGCCTCCAACGCCGCCGTGTTGATGTTCGGCGGCATCGAGACGACCGAGGCGATGATCACCAACGGACTGCTGCACCTACTGCGCCACCCCGACCAACTCGCCCTCGTCCAGGCCGACATGGGCCTGCTGGACGGTGCGATCGAGGAATCGCTGCGCCTCGAACCCGGTGCCGCCGTCGTGGACCGCTATGCCACGAAGGACACCGTCCTCGGCACGGCCACGATCCGCGAGGGCGACCTCGTCACCGTCTCCCTCACCGGCGCCAACCGCGACCCGGCCGTCTTCCCCGACCCCGACCGCTTCGACGTCCGCCGCGAGAACGCCCGCCTCCAACTCGCGTTCGCCCACGGCCCGCACTACTGCCTCGCCGCACACCTCGCCCGCCTGGAGACCCGCATCGCCCTCCGGTACCTCCTCGAACGCCTCCCCGCCCTGCGCCTCGACCCGGACCACCCGACCGCCCCGCACGGCCTGGTCTTCCGCAAGCCGCCGACGCTGCACGTGCTGTGGGACGCCACGGTCTGACACGCCGACGGCCGGCGCGGCGAGTGCTGCTGGTGACTGTTCGTCAGGGTCCCTTCAGGCGCTGCCCACTTGGCGCTCCATGACCTCCACCAGGCGCCCCAGCGCACTCAGCACCTGGTCCCGGTCCTCGCCCAGCCCCGCCAACAGCTGTACCTCGGCGGAGAGTTGGCGCGGGAACAGGTCGTCCACGGCCTTGGCCCCGGCCGCCGTGATCGTCACCAGGGCGGCGCGCCGGTCGGCCGGGTTCGGGGTACGGGCGATGAAACCGCGTTTCTCCAGCTTGCCCAGGGCCTTGCTGACGCCCGCGCGGGACAGGCCGAGCCATTCGGCGAGGCGGCGGGCGATCACCGGGTCGGTGGCGTGTCGTAGGGGGATGAGCATGTCGACCTCGGGGGCGGTGAGCTCGGCGCCCGCGTAGAGGGGTTCGACGGCCCGGTTCAGGAGCCCGGTGGCGTGCTTGAGCAGGCCGATCAGCTCCATGGGGGAGGTGTCGAGGCCGGGATTGTTCTCGGTCCACTGGGTGCGGACATCGGCGGGGGAGGGCGACATGCGGCTCGTCTTCTCGCTTCCTGGATCGGGCCATCACGGGACTTCGAGGGCCTTCACGCGCTTGGGAAGGCCCCCACGGGCTGAGGAGGGCCTTCACCGGTCCGTCATTGTTAACCGGTGAACCATCGGTTACCGTTATGGTCATGGTATCGCCGTCCCCCTCAAGTCCCGCCGCCGCGCGCGCCACCGCACCGGCCGACTCCACCGACCCCTCGCGGCGCACAGCCGTCGCCCTGGTCGCCGTCCTCGCCGCGCTCACCGCGGTCGCCCCGCTCGCGACCGATATGTATGTCCCCGGTTTCCCCGCGATGGGGGACACGCTCGGGGCGAGCAGCTCGGCCGTACAGCTGACCATGACCGGGTTCCTGGCCGGACTCGTCGTCGGCCAGCTACTGATCGGCCCGCTCAGCGACAGCCTCGGCCGGCGCGGACTGCTGCTGTCCGGCACGACCGCGTTCACGGTCTTCTCCGTCGCCTGCGCCATCGCACCCAATATCGGGGTCCTCACCGGAGCGCGATTCCTCCAGGGCGTGTCGGGCGCGGCCGGTATGGTGCTGGCCCGCGCCGTACTGACCGACCGCTTCCAAGGGGCCGAACTACCGCGCTACTTCGCGGTCCTCTCCCAGATCATGGGCGTCGCGCCGGTCGCCGCACCGGTGCTCGGCGGGGCGATCCTCGCCGTGTCGACCTGGCGCGCGGTGTTCGTCGTACTGACCGTGATGGGCGGCCTGTTGCTGCTCGGTGTGATCCGCAAGGTCCCGGAGACCCTGCCGCCGGAGCGGCGGCACCCCGGCGGGATCACCAACACGTTCCGCGCGATGGGAGCGCTGCTGGGCCGCCGTACGTTCATGGGGTACGTCCTCGTCCTCGCGTTCATCTCGGCGGCACTGTTCGCCTACATCAGCGGCTCCAGTTTCGTCTTCGAGAACCTGCACGGAGTCTCGGCGACGACGTACTCCCTCATCTTCGCGAGCAACGCCGTGGCGATGCTCATCGCGGGCGCGGCCTTCTCCCAACTCGCGGGACGGGTACGGCTGAACAACCTCCTCGTGGGCGCGGTCGCCGTCGCCGCGGTCGGCGCGCTGGCCCAGGTGCTGCTGGTGCTGACGGTGGGGGAGACCCTCGCCGGTACCTGGATCACCCTGTTCATCACGGCCGGCGGCATCGGCATGGTCTTCCCGTCGACCCTGAGCATCGGCCAGGCCCTCGGCCGCAACGCTCCCGGCGCCGCCTCCGCCCTCCTCGGCGGCCTCCAGTTCCTGTTCGGCGCGCTCGCGGCGCCGCTGGTGGGGGTGTTCGGCGAGGACAGTTCCCTGCCGATGGCGGTGATCATGCTGATCGCCGTTGCGGCGGCGGGAGTTGCGCTGGTGGGGCTGGCCAGGCCTTGGGAGGGACAGGGGGAGCCGACAGCGACGGCGACGAAGACGGCGTAGCGACGGGAGATCCGTTCTCGGAGGCTCCGCCGGTCTCACCGACCCCCGGGACGAGTGAGGCTGTGTGGCGACGCTCGACCCGGGGGCCCTCTGCTTCAGGGGGGTTGCCCTGGCCCAATGACGGCCGGTGCGGTCAGGCGTCGTTGGTGTCGCCGGTGTCGGTCTGTGGCGCGTCGCCGCCGAGCATCGCGAGGGTCAGTACGTTGCCGGAGATGCCCCAGCCGCCGTCGGGGACCTCTTCGATCAGGACCATGGTGGTGGCGCGGGCGCGCTCGCCGTAGAGCTCGACGTACAGCTCGGTGGTGCGGGTGACGATCTCCTCCTTCTGCTTCGGGGTGAGGGTCTTCTCGAGGACCTTGAAGTTCGCGAAAGGCATGGTTGGTCGTTCTTTCTCTCAGGGGGGTGTCAGAGGGAACTGCCCGCGGTGAGCAGGCTGTCCAGTCCGATGCGGCGGAAGAAGTCGGCGCGGATGCGGTCGGCGACCGCGGAGGCGACTTCGCTGCCGTCTCGGCTGGGGTCTATGTGGGTGCGCAGCGGCCGGGTGCCGTGCTGCATCGCGACCAGTCGCGCGACGGCTTCGGCGACCTCGGTCACATCGGCGTCCGGAGGGATGAGTGCGGCCAGGCGCTTGCCCAGATCGCCCATGAGGGGTTGGTGACGCCGGTCGTAGGCGTCCGCACGGTCGACGTCGGCGGGGGTGCCCGCGTTGGCGAAGTGGCTGGTGCCGCTGGTGAACGCACCGGGCACCACGATCGCGGTGTCGATGCCGAACGGGAGCACCTCGGCGGCGTAACTGACGGCCAGGGCGTCCAGCGCGGCCTTGGCGGCGAAGTACGGGGCCAGGAACGGCGGGCAGCCGCCGCGGGTGCTGGAGCTGCCGATCCACACCAGCAGCCCCGAGCCCTGCTCACGCAACGTCGGCAGGGTGGCGCGGTTGACGCGCTGGGTGCCCAGAACGTTCACGTCGTACAGGTCGGCGAGCTGCTCGGTGGTGAACGCCTCGGCGGCGCCCAGGACCATGTGCCCGGCGTTGTGCACGACCACGTCCAGCCGGCCGCGCTCGGCGAGGATCCGGTCGACCGCGGCGTCGGCGGAGTCCTGGGAGGTGACGTCCAGCTCGATGGCGTGGACGTCGACCCGGTGGTCGGTGCCGTAGCGCGTCAGGTCGGCCGCCGCGGTCGCGTTGCGGGTCGCGGTCTGGCGGATGCCCGCGTACACGGTGTGACCGGCGCGGGCCAGAGCACGCACGGACAGTGCGCCGATGCCGCTGGAGGCCCCGGTGACGAGGATGACCTTCCCCGTTTCGTCGTTCGGCATGACAGGGCCTTTCGTTGATCGATGGGGTGACTGGCTGAGGGGGGCGGTCTCAGATGATTCCGCCGTTGGCGCGGATGACCTGGCCGTTGATCCAATGGCCGGCCGGGGAGGCCAGGAACGCGACGACCTCGGCGATGTCGGCCGGGGTACCGAGGCGCTCCAGCGGGGGCTGGGCGGCCAGGCGGGCGATGGTCTCCTCGTCCTTGCCGTCCAGGAACAGGTCGGTGGCCGTGGGGCCGGGCGCGACGGTGTTGGCGGTGACGTCCCGGCCCCGCAGCTCCCGGGCCAGGATCAGCGTCAGCGCCTCCACCGCGCCCTTGCTGGCGGCGTACGCGCCGTAGCCCGGGAAGGCCAGCCCCACCACGGACGTGGAGAACGTCACGATCGCGCCGCCGGGGCGCACCCGGCGGGCGGCCTGCTGGAGGACGACGAACGTGCCGCGGATGTTCGTGCGGTGCAGGTCGTCCAGGACGGCCAGGTCCAGCTCGGCGACCGGAGCGAGTTGCATCCGCCCGGCCGCGTGCACGACTACGTCGAGGCCACCGCCGAACTCTGCTTCGGCCGCGTCGAACAAGGCCGCGACGGCGTGTTCGTCGGCGACGTCCGCGCGCACCGCGATCGCCCGGCCGCCGCTGGTGACGGCCTCCTTCACGGCGGCTTCGGCCTCGTCCTGGTTGCCGACGTAGCCGACCACGACGGCATACCCGTCGGCGGCCAGCCGGCCGACGGTCCGGCGGCCGATGCCGCGCGAGCCGCCGGTGACGATCGCGACACGGGGCGAGGCGGAGGGCCGGGCCGAGGCAGCGGTCCCGCCGGGGGAAGTGGGGACAGGCATGGCTGACTCCTGTGATGGAGGGGGAGGGGCGGGCTACGGCCTTGCCGCTGCCCTGCTACGTCCTCCACGATCGGCCGGTCCCTCGTCCCTAGCCAGGGCTGCGTCTACCCAGGGGTTGCCACCCCCTGGCTGCGTTCTGGCGTACGAGCGACCATGGAGGGGTGAACCTTCCCGAACTCGGTGCCTTCCTCAGGACACGCCGCGACCGCATCCGCCCCGCCGAGGTCGGTCTCCCGCAAGGCCCCCGCCGGCGTGTCCCCGGGCTGCGCCGAGAGGAAGTCGCGCAGCTGGCAGGACTGTCGGCCGACTACTACACCGAGCTGGAACGCGGCGGCAGCGCGAAGAACGCCGTGCAGCCCTCGGCTCAGACCCTGGCCGCCCTCGCCCGCGCCCTGCGCCTGAACGGCGACGAGCGCGACCACCTGTTCCACCTCGCCGAGCGGCCGATCCCCCCGTCGGCACACGGACCATCGGCGCACGTGCAGCCCGCGCTCCTCGGACTCCTGGACCGGCTGTCCAACACCCCCGCGCGCGTCATCACCGACCTGCACGAAACCCTGGTGGAGAACGACCTGGCCCTGACCCTGCTCGGCAGGTCCCCGGCACAGCGCGGCCCGGCGGCGAGCCTCGTGTACCGCTGGTTCACCGACCCGCGGGCGCGCGAGATCTACCCGGCCGAGGACCACCCGCACCACTCCCGCGTGTTCGTGGCCGACCTCCAGGCGGCGGCCGCCCGGCGCGGCCGGGACGCGGAGGTCACGAAGATGGTCGCCGTGCTGCGCCGCCACAGCGAGGAGTTCGCGGCCCTCTGGGACACCCACGACGTCGCGGTGCGCCGCATGGACCACAAGAGGATCGTCCACCCGATGCTCGGCGTCATCGAACTCGACTGCCACAACCTCCTCAGCGAGGACGGACGGCAACGCCTGCTGTGGTTCACCGCCCCGCCCGGAAGCAGGGGAGCCGAGCAGCTGGAACTGCTGTCCGTCGTAGGGACCCAGGAGTTGAGTGCCACGGAGGGCATGGCACCGGGGAGGTTGTCGGCGACGGAATCCGGAGCGCAGCGCTGACCTGAGCCACAGCGGGAGGGCGGCGACGTCGTGGACCCTCCGCGTGATGGGACACGTCCTACCCGATGGCGGGAACCACCGGCCCCCGGGCGATCACGACGTCGGCTTTGTGGTGCCAGCCGAGGGAGGAGTAGAGGTGCTGGCCCTCCTCGCTGGCGATGAGAAGACCGGTACGGGCGCCCTGGGACACGGCGACCTCCGCCAGAGCGCTCATCATGGCGCGGCCCAGGCCGCGTCGGCGGTGCGCCGGGTCCGTCTCGATGCGATCGGCGATCGCGTCACCGCCGACCACGGCGATGGAGCCGCGCGCCGCCACCTCTCCGGAGCGGGAACGGAGGGAGACGACCGTGACCGGTCCTTCCGTGCGCACCTCGCACTCGTACGGCGTGGCAGGCGCGTGCCGCGGGTGCTCGGCCAGATCAGTCGTCATGAACCACTCCGACCGGTGGAGCAACTCCAGTCCGGCGGCGCCGACGACGGCCTCGACCCTGCGCGGGTGCAGCGTGGGCACGGTGAGCCAGGTGGTCTGCCGCGCGGCGGCGACGGCTGCCGCCAGCCGTGCCAGGGACCCGGGATCCTCGTCCGCACGCAGCGCGACCACTTCGACCTCGCGGCCGGGTTGCCCGCACTGGGACCGCAGGCCGTCCCCGGCGGGCTCGACCGGCTCGGCCTCGGGCAGCGAGCGGGCGACGGTCCAGCCGTTCAGCCAACGCCGTATCAGCCCTGATTCGATCTTCGTCACCCGGAGATTAGAGCATGACCGCAACCGGTGGGCCTGCGGACAACCGTCCCTCTGCCGTCCGCCGCCGCGGGTCCTCAGTGTCCGCGCAGCGTGGCCCGGTCGGTGTCGTCCCACTGGACCGGGGTGCCGGCGCCGACGAGTGCGGCGAAGCCGCCGGGCATGGCGCCGCCGTCCTCGGCCATGATCGTGACGGTGTACAGCCGCTCGGTGGCGGAGGTGTTCTCGATGCGGTGCACCGAGCCGGGCGGCAGGACGAGCACGTCGCCGGGTCCGATGGGTACGGAGTGTTCGTCGCTGTGGGCGATGCCGTGCCCGGTGAGGACGACGAAGATCTCCGTGGAGTCGGGGTGGGAGTTGTCGGGCTGCGCGCCGCCGGGTTCCCAGACCTCGTAGAAGACGCTGGCCGAGGATCCGTCGGCGGGTCCGGCCAGGAGGGCGAGCCGGACAGTGTCGGCCGGGGAGATCAACTGCGGTACGACCTGATCGAGTTGGCGCAGGGTCGGGGCGGTGCTCATGCGGGGTCCTCCTCGGAACGGTCGTCGGCGGTGTCCAGCGCGTCGAGGAGGTCGGGTGTGGCGGCGGTGAAGCCGTAGCACTGGCGGGTGTTGTAGATCGTCGCCTCGTGGCAGTACGGCGGCGACGTCGTGGCGGACGCGTCGGTGAGCATGACGACGTCGTAGCCGAGGCAGGCGGCGTCGATGAGCGTGGCGTACACGCACTGGTCGGAGTTGACCCCGGCGAAGATCAGCGTGTCCACGCGGAGGTTGCGCAGGATGCTGTCCAGGGGTGTGTCCCAGAAGCCGCTCATGCGGTACTTGTCGACGTGGATGTCCCGCTCCTCGGCGACCAGGCCGTCCACGAGGGCGGCGCCCCAACTGCCCTTCGTGAGAACGCTCGAATCGGTGCCGGGTGTGCGGGAGCCGATGCCCTCGCCGGTGCCCGAGGGGTCGTAGACGTGTGTCACGCCCGGTGGGAGGTTGGCCTGGTCGGGGCGGTTGCCCCAGTTCAGCCAGATCACGGGGAGGTCGGCGGCGCGGGCCGCCGACACGGCCTGTGCGCTCAGTTCGACCGCCGTTGCGAGCACCGACACGTCCACGCCGATGCCGGCCAGCCAGCCGCCCGGGGCGCAGAAGTCGTTCTGAAGGTCCACGACGACCAGGGCGGTGCGGGACGGATCGAGGACGACCGGGGTGGGCTCGGCACGCAACTCCGCCGAACGGGACGGTAGTTCGGGTCGGTGCAGGTCGATGTGCGGGCCGGGGAACCGCCAGCGGTTGCGGTGGCGGGGGAGGGCGGTCATGCGGGGGTCTCCAGTGCGGTGGCGAGGGCGAGCAGGCCGTGGTCGGTTCCCGGGGCGCCGAGCAGGCACAGGCCCGCCGGGCGGCCGTCGGCGGACCGCAGCAGGGGCAGTGACAGAGCGGGCGCGCCGGCGAGTCCGGCGAGACAGGTCATCCGGAGCGTCGCCGCGCGCTCGGCCTCGATCTGTTCCCCCGACGCGCTGCGGGCCGGTGCGGGGCCGGAGGCCGAGGGAATGACCAGGACGGCGCCCGCGAGCCACTCTCCGAGCTGTTCGCGTGCCGCGGCCGTCAACTCCCTTGCGGCCGACGCCTGTTCGTCACTGATCCCGGATGCCTGAGCGAAGCGGGTGGCCACGTCGGGGCCCAGCGCGCCCGGGTGCGCGCTGATCCACTCGCCGTGGGCCCGCCATGCCTCCGACGCCTGCACGGTGCGGAACGCGGTGAACCAGCGCTCCAGCACGTCCCGTGGCAGGTCCACGGTTTCGGCCGGCGGTAGTTGTCCGGCCCCGGTCAGTTCCTCGACGGCGGTCGTGAACGCGTCCCGCACGTCTGCCCGGGCCAGGGCTTCGACCTCGGGCAGCCGGACGGTACGGCCCACGGGCACGGCCCCGTGACTGTCGGCGGGGAGCAGGGTCCGGGCGACGGCGGCGGAGGTGCGTACGTCCCGGGTCAGCCAGCCGACGGTGTCGAAGGACCGGGCCAGGGGCAGGACACCGGCGGTGCTGATCGCGCCGTGCGTGGTGCGCAGACCGAGCAGGCCCTGGTACGAGGCGGGGACCCGGATGGATCCGGCGGTGTCGGTGCCGAGCCCGACCACCGCCTGTCCGAGGGCCACGGCGCTCGCCGGGCCGCTGCTGGACCCGCCGCTGACGCAGCCGGGCGCGGCCGGGTTCGGCGGGGTTCCGTAGTGCGCGTTGGTGCCGGCGAGGCTGTAGGCGAACTCGTCGGTGCGCGCGATGCCCACCACGTGTGCTCCGGCGGCCAGCAACGCCCTTACGGCGGGGGCCGATTGGAGCTCCGGGCGCTGTTCGGCCAGCCATGCCGGGACACCGGCGCCGACGGGCTGCCCGGCGACCGCGAACAGATCCTTCACGGCGACACCGATGCCGTCCAGCGGCCCTTGAGCGTCAGCGGCCACCAGCGGATCGCCGATCGCCCGCCAGACGGTCGTGTCGAAGGGAGCCGCCGGACCGGCCGGTTTCGGCGCCACGGGCAGGCTCACATGCGCGGCGGCGACCGTCCAGCGGCCATCGGTCAGACGCCACAACTGCGTCTGCAGCCCGGTCGCCTCACCGTCTTCGGTGCGCGCCATCAGCAGTACGGCGTCGTCGGCGACCACCTGTACATGCAGCTGGGCGACTCGCCGCGTGGGGATCCTGGCGCGCGCGGACCGGAATCCGGCGATCGCCTCATGGCCGACGAGCAGCGCCTGCCCGTCGCCCCGGAGGGTGTGCGGGCCGGGCATGAACAACTCGTCGAGCGTGTCCCGGTCGTTGGCCAGCAGAGCCGTGTCGTAGCGCCAGAACGCCTCCAGCAGACCCGGGGGTGTCCCCAAGGGCGCGATCACCTGGCACTCTTCGTTCTTCTCGGGCCCGCTCATCGCCATGCCCGTCCTTCCACCCGTGCGAAATCGGAGAGTCGTATCCGGGCGTGTACGCCCTTGACCACGTCGACCACCTGGGAGATGTCGAAGTCGGTCGCCGCGCTGAGATAGGCGTACGCCAGCTCGTGGTCCATGCCGAAGGAGGCCCGCAGAAGTTCCAGCGCGTTGCGCGCGCACTTGGCGACCGCCTCATCGAGGTCGGTGTCCAGGCCGGTCGGTACGAGAAGGTCCGCAGTCCGCGCTATCGGGCCGCGTGCGTCACCGAACAGTTCGGCGGCGCGTTGCCGGGGGATCACGTCGATCGTCAGGGTGGCGCGCAGCGGTGCCTCCAGTGCCGTCAGCGAGATCTCGCCGTTGCCCTGGGCGAAGTGCGGGTCGCCGACGTAGAAACCGGCGCCGGGCACCTGGACCGGCAGGTACAGGGTGCTGCCCGCTCGCAGCAACGAGATGTCGATGTTCCCGCCGTGTTCGCCGGGCGGAGTGGAGTGCAGTCGCGCTGATCCGGGGGTGGCGACGCCCATCAGGCCGAGGAACGGCGCGATCGGGAAACGTACGACGCGTTCGGCGGAGCCGGCCGTGAGCGGCAGGGCGGCCTGCGGGGCGGAGACGCCGTCGTCCGCGTCGAGCACCGGGCAGAAGATGCTCGTCAGTGGTCCGTCGACGGGGAAGACACCTGGCAGGAGGCCCTTGTTGTGCCGGCTGGAGATCACGCCGTAGGCCGTGCGGGGCACCAACTCGTCGACCTGGATGGCGAGATAGTCGCCAACCGCCGCGCCCCGTACCTCGATCGGGCCGGTGACGACATGCGGCCCGTCGGCCGGGGTGTGGGTGCCGTGGGCGGCGATCGCGACGGCGTCGGCCAGGACGTCGTGGCCGGGGACACCGTGGCCGGCGAAGAAGGCGACCGGGTCGCGGCCCTGGTCCTCCAGGATGCCTTCGTGGCTGACGGTGTCGATGGAGACCTGCTCGCCCGGATCGACGGTGAGTACGGGTGCGTCTTCGGCGCAGGGCAGACGGCCCCACAGCGTCGTCGACACCGTGGCACCGAGGTGCTGGCGTGCCGCGGTCGTCATCGTTCCTCCAAGTGCCTTTGCTTCCAGCTGCCTCGACGGTCCTGCCGGGGTGAGCGGCGTACTCACCGGGCGGTTCCGTCCAGGGCCGGGAACGCGAACGCCTGGACCTCCAGCAGCGCTTCGGCCAGCAGCTCCGTCCAGTGCCCGACGATCCGCTTGCCGATGTCCGCGGCGGCTCCCGCGGGGTCGCCGACGACACCCGAGGCGGAGACGTCGTCGATCAGCCACGCGGTGGGCACCGCGCCCTCCAGCGTGAGGTGCCGCTGCGCCGCGTACAGTTCGCCGACCCGCAGACCGTCGGCAACTGCCTTGTCCAGACGGACGAGTTCGGGCGCCAGGGCCAGCATCAACGACGTCTCGACGAAACCGCCGTGGATACCGAACGGGTCCGGGTCCTCGACCCCGTCGGGCAGCGGGAACCGCGACGGCATGACCGGGAACACCTCCAGGCCGAAGTGGTGGCGGATGTCGCGGGCGACCACGTCGAGCAGGCTCGGCTGCCCGCCGTGCCCGTTGACGAAGACGAGCTTGCGCACACCGCTCCTGGACAGCGACTCACCGAGGTCCATGCACATGGCCTGCAACGTCGCCGTCGACATCGCGATCGTGCCCGCCCGACCGAGGTGTTCGGTGGACTTCCCGTAGTGCAGGGTCGGCAGGACCCACATGTTGGATGCCCCGCCCAGCCGCTCCACGGCCGTACGGGCGACGACCTCGGCCACCAACGCGTCGGTGACCAGCGGTAGATGGGGCCCGTGCTGCTCCACCGCGCCGATCGGCTGGATCGCCACGGCACTGTCCTTCGCGAGGCCCCGGACGTCCTCGGTGGTCAACTCGGCCCACAGGTAAGGGTGCTTGCTCACGATGACGACTCCTCGCTATTCGTCGGTCGGCAGCACGGACTCGTGCCACTTGCCGAGCAGATACCTCTCGACCAGGACGACGACCCCGAACAGCAGCAGCGACACGACGCTCGCGCCGATGACCGCCAGGAACAGCTGAGGGGTGCGCAGTTGCACCGCGCTCTCGGTGATGACGTATCCGAGGCCGCCCGCGCCACCGCCGACCCCCGCCACGAACTCACCGACGATCGCCCCGATCACCGATGCGCCCGCGGCCACCCGCAACCCGGTCAGGATCGCCGGCAGCGCCCCCGGCAACCGCAGGAACAGCAACTGCACCCTGGGCGGCGCCCCCGCCATCGTGTAGAGCTGCACCAGATTGCGGTCGACCGACTTGAGACCCTGGAGGGTGTTGGCCGCCACCGGGAACAGCGCGATCATGGCCGCCACCAGCGTGTTCGTCGCTATCCCCGGACCGAGCCAGACCACGAACAGCGGCGCCACCGCCACGATCGGGACCGTCTGAAGCAGGATCAGATAGGGGTAGAGGCTGCGTTCCATCAGCCGCCAGCGCGCCATCACCAGCGCACTGAGCACCCCCACGAAGGCCGCGATGACAAAGCCCAGCACGGACTCGCGCAGCGTCACCCAGGTCGGTTCGCCGAGGGTGCCGAACTCGTCGGTGACGGTGCTCGCCATCGTCGCCGGCGAGGGCAGCATGTACCCGGGCACGCCGAAGATGACGATCACCAGCTGCCACAGACCCACGCCCACCGCGAACGCGCCGAGTGGGGGCAGTACGGTCCTCACCGCCAACGAGCGCCACCGCCGCGCCGGTTGTCGCGTGGAGGCCGCCTTCGGCAGTTCCGGGGCGTCGAGCACCGTCATATCCCGGCACCTCCCAGCATCGTCGAGATCTCGGTACGCAGCTCCCGCAGCGCCTTGTCGTCACGCGCGGTCTTCGGGTCGGCCGTGGGCGGGCTGGGGGAGCGGAAGACCTGCTTGAGATGGCCCGGACCGGTCCCCATCACCGCGATCTGATGCCCGAGCCGGACCGCCTCGGGGATGGAGTGCGTGACGAACATGACGGTGACCTGGCGGGTGTGCCACAGGCTGATCAGTTCGGCGCCCATCTTTTCCCGGTTGAACTCGTCCAGCGCCGCGAACGGCTCGTCCATCAGCATCAGTTCGGGCTCGCTGGTCAGCGACCGGGCCAGCGACGCGCGCATCTTCATGCCCCCGGACAGCTCGCGCGGATACGCCTTCTCGAACCCGCGCAGACCGACCAGGTCGATGGCGTCCTGAGCACGTTGTCGGCGTTCCTGCCGGGGCACGCCCTGGAGTCTGGCGACCAGTTCGACGTTGGCCCTGACCGACCGCCACGCCAGCAGGGTCGGGTCCTGGAAGACGTACGACATCCGCTCGGTGCGCCGGGCCAGGCTGCCGTTCGTCGGTGCGGTCAGGCCGGCCGCCATCCGCAGCAGCGTGGACTTGCCGCACCCCGACGGGCCGACCAGCGCGGTGATCTCCGCGCGTGGCAGGCGCAGCTCGATGGGGGCCAGCGCCCGGAAGCCGCTGCTGTAGACCTTGTCCGCCCCGTCGAACGAGACCAGCGGATCGGTACCGACCACCTGCTCCTCGACACGGTTCTCCACGGGGACTGCACTCATACTGCGTCGCTCCTTCCGGGCGTTCACGGCATCAGTAGGAACCGGCCGGCGCCGCGGGCAGCGTGGTGGGTGCCGGGACCTCGGGCAGCAGCGACGAGTCGTAGAGGTCGCTCGCCTTCGGCGTGCTCTTGAGCTGGCCGAGCTGCTTCATCTGGTCGATGAACGTCGTCCAGCGCTGCTGCGTCATGGCGCCGAGCTGCTGCTTGCCGTCGCCTGCGACCACGTACTTGCGCTGCTTGTCCCAGGCGAACCAGGCGGCCTGCGAGGTCAGTTGGCTGTTCGCCTTGAGGATGGCGGCGTTGGCCGTCTTGGCGACCGACACCTTGCCCATGTAGTCCTGCCAGCCCTGCATGCTCGCCGCGAGGAAGTCGGCCAGCTCCTTGCGGTGGCTCTTCAGATAGGACTCGGAGGTGAAGAAGATGTCGTTGTACGGGTTGAACCCGGACGTGGAGAACGGAACGAAGTTGACCTTCACCCCGGCCTTCTCGGCCGTGTACGCCTCGTTCGTGGGCCAGCCCTGCTGGACCAGGCTGTCCTTCTTCAAGAAGTTCGCGATGGAACCTTGGTACGCCTGGGTCGAGAACGTGATGCCGGTCTTCTTCTTGACCCACTCCGGACCGAGCTGACCGGTCTGCACCACCCAGGTCTTGCCGCCCATACCGGCGAACGACGTGATGCCGGTGCTGGCGTGCACCATCACGCCCACCGGGTTGTCCTGGTACAGGGCGCCGATCGCGACGACCGGGATGCCCTGCTCGCGTGCCTGGATGAGACCGGCCGCGTCGGTGAACCCGACCTGGGCACGGCCCGCCGCGACGAGTTGGGTGGCCGACACCTGCGGCCCGCCGGATTGCAGGGTGACGTCGAGGTTCTTGGACTTGTACAGCCCCTCCGACTTCGCCGCGAAGAAACCGCCGCCCTCGGGATCGGCGTACCAGGGGAGAACGAGCTTGAACGCCTTCGCCCCGCCCCCCGACGCGGAGGACGACGCGCTGCTGCTGCCGCACGCCGACACCGCGACGAGGGCCAGCGCCGTGGCACTCATGACGGATGCCTTCACGACAGATGTCTTACGGAACAGGCGCAGCCGTATGAACTGGGATCGGGATCTCATGGGTCGCTCATTTCGCGGAAGTGGCTGGTGGAGCCGGTTCAGAACGAGGGGTAGCTGCCCCTCGTCAGATTCGCGACGTCGGCGAGATGCGCCAGCATCGCGTCTCGGGCCGCGGCGCCGTTGCCGCTCCGTACTGCGTCGAAGATCAGCTGATGCCCGTGGTGCGAGGACCGGCGGGCCTCGGCGGTCTCGTGCGAGAACGAACGCACGGACTCCGTCCAGCTGTTGGCGAGGGAGTTGAGGGCCACCATCAACGGGTTCTGCGATGCCTGGGCCAGCAGCATGTGGAAGGTGATGTCGGCCTTCAGCGACTCCTCCGGCGACAACTCGCGGCCGCTCGTCTCCAGCACCTGCTCAAGGGCGTACAGGGTCGCTGCCGTCGCACGCTCGGCGGCCAGTTGCGCGAACTTCGGCTCGATCGTCTCGCGCAGTTCGGCGACATCGCGCAGCGTCCGCTCGGACTCCGACATCTCCCCGTACAGCGCCTGCGCGTGAGAGGGCACCTCCAGCACGATCGTGCCCCGCCCCGGCCGGCGCTCGATCATCCGCTTGGCCTCCAGCTCGTGCATCGCCTCGCGCAGCGACACCCGCGAGACCTTCAGCGCCTGCGCCAGTTCACGCTCCGGCGGCAGCTTGGTGCCCGGCTCCAGAGAACCGCTGCTGATCAGCGTCTCGATGTGAGCGACGATCTCGGAGCTCACACTCAACGACCGACGCACGAACGCGTCGAACCCGTCCAAGGATTTCCCTCCCCTGGTCCACCTACGGTCAGCTGGTCTGACCAACTGATGATGTGAACCGTAAGGACCGGTCCGGCACCGGGGAACCCCTCCAAGCGCTTGGCAACCAGACGTTTACGCAGGTCACATCGGCGAAACATCGGCGGCGCCGTGGCGGCTACGACGACGGCCGGCGGTGGACCGGAGGTGCCGTAGCCGGTCCTGGCGGGGCGTCAGGCGCTGAGGCGATGGGTATGCCGCACGGTGCCGAGAAAGCGATGGTTGTGAATGCGGCCGAGAAGACTGTCCGGATGGTCTTTCGTCGCGGACGGTCGTGGGTGGGGGAAATATGGATACGGCTTTGTGGCTCACTGCGTTGACGGGTCTGGGCGGTGTCGGACTGGGCGGTCTGCTGTCCTTCCGGACGCAGGAGCGAGGGCGGCTTCATCAGGAACGTCAGGCGTGGCGAGAGACGCGGCGCCTGACATATGGGGCCCTGGTGAGTGCGGTGAGACAGTATCGCCTGCACGTGTTGGACCCCCGTGCATCCGTCGAAGTTCGGATACACGCGAATGGGCAACGCCTTGTTCCCATCCTGGATGCCGCAGGTGTCAAGTACCAGGAATTAATGGAGGCCTCGCACACTGAAGTCAACCTTGTGGCGCGGGGCGGCGAGGTGATCGATGCGGCTCACGTCCTCACCACGATGGCTCGCCGTGTGGCGGTCGCTCGCCGTATCTACGGGGTGGAGAGTGTTCCGGTTGCTTTTGACGGTCACTATTTCAGGGCCGAGCGTGCGTTCGTAAATTCCGCACGCCGCGACCTTGAGTTGCCCGAAGAGCAGATGGGCCGTCTGCCGGATATTGTTTCGGAAATCGATTCCGACCTTATGGAAGCGTTTCGGGAGGGAGGTGAATAGCTTGAACCCGGGCCTGGAATGGCTCGCGTTGGCCGGCGAGGCCAGTGGTCGGTGCTGATACTTGCTGTGTGCCTTCAGTGCGGGATATCGGCGTCGATGATCCGTTCCGCCGCCGAATTCGAGACGCTGAACAGCGGAGTCGGCTGGCGCATCGTCACGTTCGTAGGCCAGTAGGCCGCGACCAGCAGTACCCGGTCCTCCAGGGGAGGACTCCAAGGCCGCCCCGGTGAGCCGTGTTGGCGCCCTGACCCCGCAGTGCGGCCACCGACCTGCCGAATTGACACGTACTCAATCCGGAGAACGGGGTTGTCCAAGACGGCTCCGACGCCGTAGTCACGTCAGCCACACCATGGTCATCTCGCCCGCGGTCGACGCAGGCCCTAGCGTCGGCTGCGCAGGAGCGATCCGAGCGCCAGGCCGGTGCCCAAACCGATCAGAGCGCCGACCGAGGTCCGCCAGGCGGGCGACACCCCCGCGACGGGCACGGGCACAGTAGGCGGGCTGGGAGCAATGGGCGAGCGGGTCGGCGGTCCGGAAGCGACCGCGCGAGCGTGCTCCTCGCTCACGATGGTCAGGAAGCGACGGCCGACACGGCTTCCGGACGAACTGGCGATCCACGAGGTGTGAGACCTGCTCCAGTAGTGCCGCCCAGCCTCTCCGGTGAACATCCCGGCGAGCATGTCCCGCAGCAAACCCTCGCGAATGGTCCCGATCTCGAAGCCCATCCACGCGTAGTTCATCATGAGGTCGGCATAGACATGCCGCTTCTGCTCGTGCGGATCGGCAATGTCCGTGGCGCCCCAAACAGGCTGGAAGAGCGCCATGTCGTCAAGTTCCAGGCGGGCCAACTCGAGGTAGTAGCTGCGGATCCCCTGGACCTGGTCCGCCCTGGCCTGCCGGTTCTGCACGATCAGGGAAACGGCGACGCCGGCCAACGCCAGTGCCGAGACGATCGCCGACGTGAATCCGTACGCCGCGCCGATCTGACTCAGCCTGTTCCAGTTCACGCCCTCGGAGCCCGAGATCTCGTCCAGCACGAGAGGCGACAACAGGACCACCGTCAGCGCAACCGTCGCGGCGGCGACTAGCCCCAGAACTCTGCCTACTCGGCGAGCCACCGATGCTGCGTTCGCGGACCCATGACGAAGTATCAGGTCAACCACCCCCCAGGCGAGCCTGCCCCAGTGACTAGGCCGAGCCTGGGGCAGCCTACTTCCAGCCGAGGTGCTCGACATCGCCCGCCTCCGCTGCCTGACCCTCGCCGGACAGGTGGGCGGTCCCCTGCCGGACCGACCACAGCCGCGTCAATCCGAAGATCATTTACGGGGCCGGCCTTAGCGTTCTACTACCGTCTCGGGTGTCTGATCGGGCGGTTCAGAGCCTCGACCGTCTCGTTCGTTCGGCTGCAAGGTTCGGTTCCTTCTTCTCAGCGCAGTTGCTCGGCCAGTCCGACGATGATGCCCTCCGGGCCGCGCACGTAGCAGAGCAGGTAGCTGTCCTCGAACCGGGCGATCTCGCCGAGGAGTTCGGCGCCGTGCGGGCGCAGTCGGGCGACGGTGTCCTTGAGATCGTCGACGGCGAACATGACGCGGTGCGTGCCCAGGATGTTGTGCGGCCGATTGCGCGGCCCGTCGCTGGTCGCCGCGGGGCTGCGGTACTTGGCCAGTTCGAGCCGGCTGTGGCCGTCCGGGGTCCGGACCATCGCGATGTCACAGCGGACGCCGTCGAGTCCGGTGCACTGGTCGGCGACGAGGCCTTCGACCTGCGCCCGGCCCTCCAGTTCCATCCCGAGTTCCACGAAGAACGCGATGGCGGCGTCCATGTCCTCGACGACGATGCCGACGTTGTCCATCCGCTGAATCGCCATGATGGTTTCTCCTTCTTCCCCGTGCTTCCTTGTGCGGCCGGTGGTGGCCGCTGATGTCCCTGGGACGGAGCCGGTGGCACGTTCTCGACATCCTCGGACCACCGAACTCCGAGAAATCTGGTTCGCGCCTCAGCGCCGCTGCGGCAGACCCGCGAGCTGGGCGCCGCCACCGGGGGAACGCGGCGCAGGTGGCCGCTCCTGTGAAGACGATCAGCCGCAGCGTGCCGTCCCCGCCTTCAGTCAGTGCTTCCTCGACGATTCGCAGCGTATTCGGGACGAACTCGCACCTGGCGACACCAGGGCGGCGGGTTGGCCGATGCGTCCCAGACCTCCTCTGTTTGGGTGGAGTCGATGGGCGGGCTGTTGATCGTCGCCCCTGTTTCCGTGTTGGTCGCATGGCGTGGGTGTGCGGAGGCCTGGGCCTTGGCGGCAGCCCGATCTGGTCTCCGCCGAACAGGCCGCGGCCCGGCGTGACTTCCAGCCGCCCCCCTGCAATCCCCCGTCGCTTCCGCAAGCTGGGCCGCATCGTCGGTGTCTCGGAAGCCACCGTCCGGCGCCGTCTGGAAGCGCTGCGGCAGGCGGGCATCCTGACCATCAGGGCTGTCGTCGAGCCGTAGCAACTCGGCCTGCCGGTCGAGGTCATCGTTGGCGTACCGGTTCGGTGAACTCCGCACTGCTCAGTGGTAGTTGGACTCGTCGTATGTCCATCGGGGGGCGTTCGCTCGGGCGGGACGAGGAAGGCGGGGGATCGGTTGTGGTTCGTGGGTCACGGGTCTGTCCCAACGGACGGTTGCCGCGGAAAGGTGTGCGGCGGTGGTGGGAACCCTTGTGCCGGCTGGCCGGTGGCATGTTCCGGCGCGGTGTTTCCGGTGGTGGTGCGCGTTGTGGCCGGTGGTGTGTGTAACAGGAATGTCCTACGCGGTGGTTGTGCGGAACGGTCGACCCGGTCGGGCCGCTCTTGATGATCAGAAACGCCCGCTCGTACTGACCTGTACCGAGCGGCCGGCACTGACACCACCGATTCTGAGGACGAAACGATGCGCGTTCACAAGCTCACCTTCGCCGCCCTGGCCGTCGCCGCCGGTCTCTCGCTCACGGCCTGCCAGAACGGCGACGCCGGCGCGGGACAGAGCGACGCGTCGTCCACGCCCACGGCGTCGTCCGGGTCCAACGCGTCGTCCTCGGGCGGCAGTTCGGACGCGGGCAGTTCGGAGCAGGGTGGCGCGAAGGCCTCCACGGGGACGAGCTCCGGCGGGTCGAGCTCTGGTGGGTCGAGCTCCGGCGGTACGGGTACGGCTGCCGGTACCGGTTCCGACGCGAACGCCAAGGTCGGCAAGTGCCGCACCGACGAGCTGGAGATCACGGCGAAGGACAACACCATCGACGGCGATCCCGACGGCACCGTCGTGGTCGAGTTCACGAACGGCGGTGGCCGGGACTGCACGATCTCCGGGTACGCGGGGGTCGACCTGAAGACCAACGCGGGGTCCCTGTCCGCGAAGCGCACCGGTCAGCAGGCCACTTCGACCATTCTCAAGAACGGCAAGTCGATCGACTTCCCCGTCAACTACCCGTTCAACAAGTCGGGCGGCTCCGGCGTCCGCATCACCGGACTGGTGGTCACCCCGCCGAACGAGACGAAGTCGGTCACCCTCAACTGGCCGGGCGCCGCCACCCTCCCCGTCACGGACGGCTCCGGCTCCTCCGTGACGGTCGGCCCGGTCGGAAGCGCCGGCCAGGGCGGCTGACCCGCACGCAGACCCCGGCAGTTCGTCCACGTCGGCGCCGGCGCCCTGCTTGAGGGCCGGCAGCGCGGTGATTTCCTTGCCGTGGGTGGGATGCGGTACGCCGATGACGCCGGCCTCGGCTACTGCCGGATGCTGGTGGTTCTGCCGGCGACGACTCCGTAGCAGCCTCCGCTAGGAGTTCTTCGCCGCCCGGGCCCGATAGGCCGCCACCGTCGTCCGGCTCGCGCACGCGTTGGAGCAGAACCGGCGCGTGCGGTTCCGTGACTGGTCCACGAAGTAGTTTCCGCACCCGGTGGCGGCGCACCGTCCGAGTGTCACCGTCGGGTCCCCGGCCGCGACCAGGGCGAGTTTGGCGGCGATCAGCTGG
This sequence comes from Streptomyces colwelliae, assembly GCF_048158785.1. Classification (NCBI taxonomy): domain Bacteria; kingdom Bacillati; phylum Actinomycetota; class Actinomycetes; order Kitasatosporales; family Streptomycetaceae; genus Streptomyces; species Streptomyces colwelliae. The sequence goes on from NZ_JBLTJC010000164.1 coordinate 20,405, forward strand.
CCGAGCCAGCGCTTGGCCGGGGTGCCGTTGCGGCTGAAGTGGATGTGCCAGCCGTCGTGGCCGTCGTGGTCGGACAGGTGCATTTCCGGTGGATAGTCGCGCAGCAGGCGGTGCACGGCTTCGGGGGCGGCGCCGTCGACCGATTCCGCCAGGGCCGTGCGCACGAGGTCTGGCAGCTCGCCGTAGTCGCCGCCCGGAGGCGGAGTGACCTCGTGTTCCGTGAAGAACGCGGCGACCAGTTCGCCGTGTTGATCGAGGGTCCCGGTGTTGGCCAGCTCGACAGCCAGCCGCGCCACGTTCCCCATGTAGTCATCGTATTGCACTTGACCGCCTACATCGCCGTTTCTTATCGTAGGCGCCATGCTAACTGACGCCACCTACATTGCCCGTCGCTTGCAGCTGCTCGGGGAGTGGGACGCCGCGCTCGCCGTCCTGGGTCCGGACGCCGAGCCCGAACTGCGCGCGGAGATCGCCGTCGACCGCTGGTTCTTCCGGATCGAGGGTCACGAGGAGGCCGAGAAGGCGGTCGCGGCGCTGGATCCCGCGTCGCCGACCGCGCATCTGCTCGGGGCCCGACTGGCCTACAGCCGCCTGCTGTTCCGGCGCGAACCCCGCGCCGACGACCGTGCGGTGGCCGAGGCCGGCTACCGGGCGGCGGCGGAGAGCGGCGACGAGAAGACGCGCGCTTGGGCCGAGTACCACTGGGCCGTTCTGCTGGACAACATCGACGAGGACCCGGCCGGCGCCATCCCGCTCTACGAGACGGCCCTCGAGGTCGCGACGAAGTCCGGTGACGGCTACTTCGAGTCCTACATCATCCGGCACCTCGCACCGCACAAGGAGCCCGCCGAGCGGATCGCGATGCTGCGCCGCTCACTCAACTTGCGCGCCGCGCTCGGCGCCCGACCTCAGACGGTCGCGGCGCAGGCCCTCCTCGCCGACAACCTCCCCGAGGACGACCCCGAGCGCGCCGAGCTCCTGGAGGTATCCCGCCCAGGTGCGGAAGAGCTGCGCATCGGCTGGCTCCTGTCCGAGGACTGACCCGCCGGGTCCTCCGGCCGGCCAGGGCGATCGACCCTGGCCGAGCCGCGCCATCCTCTCCCAGATGCTGCGGATGGCCAACGCCTACCCGGACGCGGTCGTACGGATCGTCGACGCCGGGCACGAACTGCCCGTGGAGAAACCGGCCGAACTCACCGCGCTGATCGGCGAGCTCGTGACCGCGCCGACGGCCTGAGGGACAGGACCTCAAGCCGGCCGTACCAGCCCCGCGTCGTACGCGAAGATCACCGCCTGGACCCGGTCCCGGGCGCCGATCTTGGCGAGGATGCGGCTGACGTGGGACTTGACGGTGGACTCGGCGAGGCACAGGCGGTCGGCGATCTCGGTGTTGCTCCAGCCGGCCGCCATGACGGTGAGCACCTCGCGTTCGCGGTCGGTGAGGGCGTCCAGGCGGCGGTCCTGCTCGGGGGTGCGGCCCGGCATCCGGTCGGCGAAGGCGTCGATGAGCTTGCGGGTCAGGCCGGGGGAGATGACGGCGTCCCCGGCGGCCACCGCGCGGATGCCCGCGACGAGTTCCTCGGGCAGCGCGTCCTTGAGGAGGAAGCCGCTGGCCCCGGCGCGCAGCGCGGCGTACGCGTACTCGTCGAGGTCGAAGGTGGTCAGCACCAGAACGCGGGAGCGGCCGCCGGACTGCACGATCCGGCGGGTGGCCTCGATGCCGTCCATGCCGGGCATGCGGACGTCCATCAGGACGACGTCGGGGCGGAGTTCGGCCGCCAGCCGCACCGCCTCGACGCCGTGCGTGGCCTCGCCGACGGTGCTCAGGTCGGGGTACTGCTCGATGAGCATGCTGAAGCCGAGGCGTTGCAGGGCCTGGTCGTCGACGATGAGGACGGTGGTCATGCCGGGTGCTTCTCCGTGAGGTCGGGGGTCCCAACCATCCCCCTTGCGATACGTCCAGACGCCTTCCCAATAGCAGTAGCCCAACCCCTTGTTGCCGGGCACGTTCGCCATCAGGTCCGCCACCGTCCGCAGCCACGCCGACTGGCCGGCCG
>NZ_JBLTJC010000165.1:0-22323 GCF_048158785.1 Streptomyces colwelliae
GAAGAGACAGCTCCCATCCCGCCCCCGCCGAAGAACGCATCCAACTGCTCCTCGGTGTGGAACACGGCGCGCGCCTCCGCGCACTCGGCGATCAGTCCCGGCAGCTGCCAGGGGCACCACGGGTGGGTGTCCGAGATGACCAGGTGGAGGCCCTCCTCCAGCGTGGCGTCCATCATGTCGTCGTCGACGGCGAGTCCGTCCTGGCCGAAGTAGTTCCGCAGGAACTGGTTCAACCGGGGGAAACGCAGGGCGAGTTCACGGGTGGTCAGAGGTGTTCCGAAGAGCGCTTCCCGGTCGAACGGCGCCTTCCAGCGCTCCACATACGCGGCCACCGCCCGGTAGACCTCGGGTGTGCGGGCCGCCGACTCGGCCCTCGGGAAGTTCGTGAGGGAGGGGTGTCCGCCGGCCGGGTCGTGCGCGAACAGGTCGGCTGCCAGGCGGAGTTGCGACGCGATCTCGTAAAGGTCCCGGCCGCCGTCCTCCCCCGCGTTCCACAGTCCCCGGATCACCGGGAACAGGTCCCGCCGCCACGCCTCGGCGTCGTCAGGGACGGGATTGCCGTAGTCCCTGTACTGGCTGAGCAGAGTTCGGGCGCCCTCGAGAGCGAAGTACTGCGCCAGCTCCCGGTCGTTCGCCGACATCGCCGACTCAACTCCTCACGTGACGGTCGTACCAGAAAGCCGTACGACGCAGAAAGCCGTACGCCAAGCCGCCGTACGACAAAGGGACCCGCCGCTGGTATGCGGCAGGTCCCAGCGTGGATCTGAACGTCAGCTGATCTTCGCGTAGCCGTAGTTGATGAGCTTCTTCACGTCCGCCGTGCGGTTGGTCGTGTTGGCGGCGGTCATGACCGCGCCGATCACCGACTCGCCGTTCTTCGTGGCGGCGAAGACGAGGCAGTACTTGGCCTCGGTGCCCGAGCCGGTCTTGATGCCGAGCGTGCCGTTCCAACCGAGCAGCGTGTTGGTGTTGGCCCAGGTCGTGCTCCGGGTGGAACCGGTCTTGGTGGTCGTCTTCGCCGTGTACGACTTGGCCTTCACGACGGTCTTGAACGTGGAGAGCTTCATCGCGCTGCGGGCGACCTTCGTCAGGTCGCGCGGCGTCGAGTAGTTCTTGCCGTTGCTGTTGCCGTCGAACGAGTCGAAGTGCGTGTTCGTCATGCCCAGGCTCTTGGCCGCGGTGTTCATCTTGGCGATGAAGCTCTTGGTGCGGGCCGAGACCGTCGAACCGGAGCCGTACTTGTCGGCCAGCGCCATCGCGGCGTCGCAGCCGGACGGCAGCATCATCCCGTACAGCAGCTGACGGACGGTGACCTTGTCGCCGACGATCAGGTGCGCGGACGAGGCGCCCTTGGAGACGATGTAGTCGCTGTACGCCTTCTTGATCGTGACCTTGCTGTCCAGGTTCAGGTTCGACTGGGAGAGCACGACCTTCGCGGTCATGATCTTCGTGGTGGAGGCCGTGAGCCGCTTCGTGTCGGCGGCCTTGGTGAAGAGGGTCGTCCCGGTGACGCTGTTCATCAGGAATCCGCCCTTGGCGGTGATGGTGGGCGTCGTAACGGCCTGCGCGGGTGCCGCGGTCAGGGCGCCGGTCGCGAGCACGGCTCCTGCGGTCACGGTGACCGCGGCGGCTCTGCGGAAACGGCTGCCCTTGATGCCGGTAATGGCAGTAATCAACTGAGGTACCCCGAATACGTTGAATGCCCCTGAGGAGCGGCCCAGTTGGAGGGGGGAAAGAAAGGGCCGCACGTGTGTGACACGTAAGTAGCACAGAAGGTTGTGCGGTTGCTGCGCCGGGTTCCCCGAATGTGTGAAACGCCCTGCGACGCCCGTACCGTCGCCAACGCGCTCAGCCCGCGCGCGTGATCGACCCGCGGCTCCCGAGCCAACCCCGAGTCGACGACCACCCGTACACCAGGAATCGTCAGCGAAGACTCCGCCACGGACGTCGCGAGCACCACCCGCCGCCGCGCCCCCGGCGACAGCACCGCGTCCTGTACGGCGGCAGGCGCCCGCCCGTGCACCTGGAGCACCTCGGCCCCGCCCAGGTCGCCCAACTGCCCGGCCACGCGCGCGATCTCGCCGACCCCGGGCAGAAAACACAGCACGTCCCCGTCCCGCTCGCCCAGCGCCCGCCGTACCGTCGACGCCACGTGCGTGAGCAGCGCCGGGTCCACGCGCATGCCGTGCGGAGGCCGTACGGGACGTACCGGAGGCGTCCAGACGACCTCCACCGGGTACGCGACACCCTCCGCCTCGATGACCGGTGCATCGCCCAACAGCCGGGCCCAGCCCTGCGCGTCGGTGGTCGCGGACGCGGCGACGAGCCGCAACTCGGGCCGCAGGGTCTCCCGTACGTCGACCAGGAAGGCGGCCACCGTGTCCGCGTCCAGGTGCCGTTCGTGGCACTCGTCCAGGATCACGGCGTCGATGCCCGTCAACTCCTGGTCGCGTTGCAGCCGTTGGAGCAGCACGCCGGTCGTGACGACCTCCACGCGTGCGTGCCGTCCGACGACCCGCTCGCCGCGCACGGTGTAGCCGATGCTCTCGCCGACCTTCTCGCCCAGCAGCCACGCCATGCGCCGGGCCGCCGCCCGTGCCGCGATCCGCCGCGGCTCGGCGACGACCACCCGCCGCGCGGGTCCCTCGTTCCCCTCGCCGAGCAGCCCGGCCAGCGCGAGCGGCACCAGCGTCGTCTTGCCGGTGCCGGGCGGCGCGACGAGTACCGCGGCACCGCCCGCCTCCAGAGCTGCGTCGAGTCCGGGCAGGGCGCTGCGGACGGGCAGCGCGTCGAGGGCGTCGTAGCGGATCACGCCCCCAGTGTCGTACGCCGTGTGAAACGACCTCTACGCGCGCGTGCCCGCGTTCCGTCAGCCCCTCAGCCCCTCAGCCAGCCCCTCAGTGGTTCTACTACTGGTCGCGTTCGCACACGTAGATCGTCGTCCCCGGGATCAGGTTGCCGCGCAGGGGCGACCAGCCGCCCCACTCGGCCGTGTTCCAGGACGGCCACTCCGGTTCGATCAGGTCCACCAGGCGCAGGTCCGCCGCCACGATGTCCCGGACGCGGTCGCCGAGGGTGCGGTGGTGTTCCACGTAGACCGCGCTGCCGTCGTCGGCCTGTTCGACGTACGGCGTGCGGTCGAAGTACGAGGCGGAGACCGTCAGTCCCTCCGGGCCCGGCTCGTCGGGGAACGCCCAGCGGATCGGGTGCGTGGTCGAGAAGACGAACCGGCCGCCGGGCCGCAGCACCCGGCGCACCTCGCGCAGTACCAGCACCGGGTCGGCGACGAACGGCAGCGCGCCGTACGCCGAGCAGGCCAGGTCGAAGGACTCGTCCGCGAAGGGCAGCGCGCCCGCGTCGGCGCACACCAGAGGGAACGATCCGCCGATCCGCAGCGCGTGCTGGAGCTGGCGGTGGGAGAGGTCCAGGGCGACCGGGCGGGCACCCTGGGCGGTCAGCCAGCGCGAGCACTGGGCCGCGCCGGCGCCGATCTCCAGGACGTCCTTGCCCTTCAGCTCCTCGGGCGGGCCGAGCAGTTCGGCCTCCACCTCGTCGAGGCCCTCGGGGCCCCACACGAAGCGGTCGTCACCGAGGAACGTGCCGTGTTCGACCTGGTAGTCGTCCGCGTTCCGGTCCCACCAGCCCCGGTTGGCCCGGGAACTCTCGGTGACGTCGGCGTCACGTCGGGTGGCTTCCGGCTCGAACGCATCGGGCTCTTGGATGATCGGCTCCCTCGTCGTACTCTTCCGTCACCTCTACGGTGCGGCTGTCCCCGGCGGCGTCACTGAAGGGGTGGTTCAGGCCTGCGTGGCCTCGCGGGACACGTTTTGTGCCGGGTATGCGGCGATCCGCCCCGGGTGTGCGCCTTCGCGCATTGACCCTGCCTGGCTGCCCCCGTATGCTACAAGTTGCGCTGCGGGCCTGCGCACCTCAGACGTAGCAGGTTGCGCTCGCATCTGTATGTATGACCCCTCGGTTTTCGAGGCGCCAACCGGACACCCTGGTGTTCTGGACCGGCGCTTCCTTGGCTGTCCGGCCTTCTGCAGAGCGAAGCGAAAAAGGCTCTCGGCGTGAGCAGTACCTACGACTTCAATGTCCGTACCGGAGCCCTTTCCCACATGACGAGCAGCACCGAGACCACCGCCACCACCCCGCAGGTAGCGGTCAACGACATCGGTAACGAGGAAGCCTTCCTCGCCGCGATCGACGAGACGATCAAGTACTTCAACGACGGCGACATCGTCGACGGCGTCATCGTGAAGGTCGACCGGGACGAGGTCCTGCTCGACATCGGTTACAAGACCGAAGGTGTCATCCCGAGCCGCGAGCTCTCGATCAAGCACGACGTCGACCCGAACGAGGTCGTCAAGGTCGGCGACGAGATCGAAGCCCTTGTTCTCCAGAAGGAGGACAAGGAAGGCCGCCTGATCCTCTCGAAGAAGCGCGCCCAGTACGAGCGCGCCTGGGGCACCATCGAGAAGATCAAGGAAGAGGACGGCATCGTCACCGGTACCGTCATCGAGGTCGTCAAGGGTGGACTCATCCTCGACATCGGCCTCCGTGGCTTCCTGCCGGCTTCTCTCGTCGAGATGCGCCGTGTCCGCGACCTCCAGCCCTACGTGGGCAAGGAGCTCGAGGCCAAGATCATCGAGCTGGACAAGAACCGCAACAACGTGGTCCTGTCCCGCCGTGCCTGGCTGGAGCAGACCCAGTCCGAGGTCCGCCAGACGTTCCTCACGACCCTCCAGAAGGGTCAGGTCCGCTCCGGCGTGGTTTCCTCGATCGTCAACTTCGGTGCCTTCGTGGACCTGGGTGGCGTCGACGGTCTGGTCCACGTCTCCGAGCTGTCCTGGAAGCACATCGACCACCCCTCCGAGGTTGTCGAGGTCGGCCAGGAAGTCACCGTCGAGGTCCTCGACGTGGACATGGACCGCGAGCGCGTCTCCCTGTCGCTGAAGGCGACCCAGGAAGACCCGTGGCAGCAGTTCGCCCGCACCCACCAGATCGGCCAGGTCGTGCCCGGAAAGGTCACGAAGCTGGTTCCGTTCGGTGCGTTCGTCCGCGTGGACGAGGGCATCGAGGGTCTGGTGCACATCTCCGAGCTGGCCGAGCGCCACGTGGAGATCCCGGAGCAGGTCGTCCAGGTCAACGACGAGATCTTCGTCAAGGTCATCGACATCGACCTCGAGCGCCGTCGCATCAGCCTCTCGCTGAAGCAGGCCAACGAGGCCTTCGGTGCCGACCCGGCCACGGTCGACTTCGACCCGACGCTGTACGGCATGGCCGCGTCGTACGACGACCAGGGCAACTACATCTACCCCGAGGGCTTCGACCCCGAGACCAACGACTGGCTCGAGGGCTTCGAATCCCAGCGCGAGGTGTGGGAGACCCAGTACGCCGAGGCGCAGCAGCGCTTCGAGCAGCACCAGGCACAGGTCATCAAGTCCCGCGAGGCCGACGCCCAGGCGGCGGCCGAGGGTGTCGACACGGCGGGTGCGGCTCCGGCCGCGGCCGGCGGTGGCGGCGGCGGCGGTTCGTACTCCTCCGAGGGTGCGGACACGTCCGGTGCGCTGGCGTCCGACGAGGCGCTTGCTGCCCTGCGTGAGAAGCTGGCCGGCGGCCAGAGCTGATCGCCTGCCGCTGAGGCTTAGCGGTTAGCTGAGGGGCCGTACCTTTCGAGGTGCGGCCCCTCAGTCGTGTGCGCGGACGGTTGTCATGCGGCTGTCGGTCCGTTGTGGCTGGTCGCGCAGTTCCTCGCGCCCCTTGGGGCGCGTTTCCTCGGGCTTGCAGAAACTTGTGGGATACATCAGTAACTGCCGTGCCGTAACTGGGCGTTGGGACCCTGCCTCGGTCATTCATGATCGGAGAAGGGGAGCCAGACAGTGGCAAGCAACCAGAGCCGACGTGCATTTCTGCGGAACGTGGGTCTCACCGGTGGTGCGGGCACGATGTTCGCCACGATGGGGGCCCTCGGGCTCGCCCCCACCGCGCAGGCCGCCCAGCGGGAACAGCCCTTCCGTGCCCTGAGCACCGGCGACTTCCACCTCACCGGACGCGGCGCGGCCAAGGTCGTCATCGTCGGTGGTGGCATCGCCGGACTGACCACTGCGTACGAACTGGGCAAGGCCGGCTACGACTGTACGATCCTGGAGGCCAGGGACCGTACCGGCGGCCGCAACTTCACCGTCCGCGGCGGCGACACGACGACCGACCTCTACGGCAACCGGCAGACCGCCCGTTTCGCCGACGGACACTACATGAACTGCGGTCCCGCGCGGATCCCGCAGTGGATGATCACCCTCGACTACTGCCGTGAACTCGGCGTCCCCATCGAGGTGTTCACCAACGTCAACGCGGACGCGTACATCTACAACGAGTCCACCGGCATGACCAAGCCCGAGCGCTACCGCACCGCCAAGGCCGATGTATACGGCTATGTCTCGGAGTTGCTCGCCAAGGCCACCGACAAGGGCGCCCTGGACAAGGAGTTGACCGCCACCGACCAGGAGCGGCTCGTCGAGTTCCTCAAGGACTGGGGCGAACTCGGGGACACGCTGGACTACAAGGGCGGTGACTTCCGCGGGTACTCGACCGTCCCGGCCGCCGCGGGCACTCCTGGCGTGCTGCTCGGGGACGTACCCACCGCCTCCGAGGTCTTCGCCAGCGGTGTCGGCCGCTACTTCTCCTTCGAGTTCGGCTTCGACCAGGCCATGTTGATGTTCCAGCCGGTCGGCGGCATGGACCAGATACCCAAGGCCCTCACCCGGGCGATCGGCGCGCACCGCATCCGCACCGGGGCGGCCGTCTCCAAAATCACCGACAAGGGGAGTGGCGTTTCGGTCACCTACACCCAGGGCGGCCGTACGAGGGTGATCGAGGCGGACTACTGCGTCGGCGCGCTGCCGCCCAACATCCTCGCCAAGATCCCGCACAACCTCGGCAGCGGAGTCCAGACCGCGCTGGAGGCGATCACCCCGTCGTCCGCCGCGAAGATCGGCCTGGAGTACAAGTCCCGTTGGTGGGAGCTGGATCACCGGATCTACGGCGGTATCACCGAGACCGACCAGGACGTCACCCACATCTGGCACCCTTCGTACGGCTTCCACGGTGAGCGGGGCGTCCTCATCGGGTACTACAACTACGACGACAACGCGGACTCCTACGCGAAGCTCACCCCCAAGGGGCGGGAAGAGCGGGCGGTGGCCGCGGGCGTGAAGATCTACGGGGAGAAGTACCGCAGCGAACTGGCGTCGTCCTTCTCCCACCACTGGCGTCAGACGCCCCACCTGGAGGCCGCGTGGCACGACACCCCGGGTGGTCCCGACGACGTCCGCTACAAGCCGCTCAACGACCCCACCGGACGCGTCTACTTCGCCGGCGACTGGCTCAGCTACACCGACGCCTGGCAGCACGGCGCGTTCTCCTCCGCCCGCAAGGCCGTGACCGCACTCCACGCGCGCGTGCTGTCCTCGTGACGTGGACACTCTCCCGGTGACACAGGGGAGTGGCGCATGAAAAGCCAGTAAGAGGTGCCTGATCAGGGGCATGGGCGGGAATGCCCATGCCCTGGAGGGCGTTGTGCAGTACGAACACGAGGAGGAGCGGTCACTGTGCTTGATCCGCAGGGTTTGTACGCATGGGAGCCGAAGGGCCTGGCAGTCGTCGACATGGCGCTCGCACAGGAGTCGGCCGGTCTTGTCATGCTCTACCACTTCGACGGATACATCGACGCGGGCGAGACGGGCGATCAGATCGTCGAACGTCTGCTCGACACGTTGCCCCACCAGCTCGTGGCCAGCTTCGACCACGACCGGCTCGTCGACTACCGCGCCCGACGCCCGCTGCTCACCTTCAAGCGGGACCGCTGGACCGAGTACGAGGAGCCCACACTCGACGTACGACTGGTCCAGGACGCCACCGGAGCCCCCTTCCTGCTGCTCTCCGGCCCCGAGCCGGACGTGGAGTGGGAGCGCTTCGCCGCGGCCGTCCAGCAGATCGTGGAGCGGCTCGGCGTCCGGCTGTCCGTGAACTTCCACGGCATCCCCATGGGTGTCCCGCACACCCGCCCCGTGGGCGTCACCCCGCACGGCAACCGCAACGACCTCGTCCCGGGGCACCGCAGCCCCTTCGACGAGGCGCAGGTCCCCGGCAGCGCCGAGGCGCTCGTCGAGTACCGCCTCATGGAGGCCGGTCACGACGTCCTGGGCGTCGCCGCGCACGTCCCGCACTACATCGCCCGCTCCCCGTACCCGGACGCGGCCCTGACCGTCCTGGAGGCCATCACGGCGGGCACCGGACTGGTCCTCCCGGGCATCGCGCACTCCCTGCGCACCGAGGCCCACCGCACCCAGACCGAGATCGACCGCCAGATCCAGGAGGGCGACGAGGAGCTCGTGGCGCTCGTCCAGGGCCTGGAGCACCAGTACGACGCCGCCGCGGGCGCCGAGAGCCGCGGCAACATGCTCGCCGAGCCGGTCGAGATTCCGTCGGCGGACGAGATCGGGCAGGAGTTCGAGCGCTTCCTGGCGGAGCGCGAGGGCGACAACTAGCACCAGGGCGGCAACCTGGCGGTTGCCACCGGTCACCGAGTGCCCTGTCAGTGACAGGCCGTAGGCTTCGGTCCATGCTGAAGGTCGGCCTCACCGGGGGCATCGGTGCCGGTAAGAGTGAAGTGTCGCGGCTGCTCGTGGGGTACGGCGCCGTGCTCATCGACGCCGACCGCATCGCGCGCGAGGTCGTCGCGCCCGGAACTCCCGGGCTGGCGGCGGTCGTCGAGGCCTTCGGGGAGGACGTGCTCGGCGAGGACGGTGCCCTGGACCGGCCGAAGCTGGGCTCCATCGTCTTCGCCGACCCCGAGAAGCTGGCCGTCCTCAACGAGATCGTGCACCCCCTGGTCGGCAGACGCTCCCGCGAGCTCGAAACGGCCGCGTCCGACGACGCCGTAGTGGTCCACGACGTCCCTCTCCTGGCCGAGAACGCCCTCACCGCGCTGTACGACCTGGTGATCGTCGTCGACGCGAGCCCCGAGACCCAGCTCGACCGGCTGGTCCGGCTGCGGGGGATGACCGAGGACGACGCACGCGCGCGTATGGCCGCCCAGGCGACGCGCGAGAAGCGGCTGGCCGTCGCGGACATCGTCATCGACAACGACGTACCCCTGGAAACGCTGGAGCGGCGCGTACGGGACGTATGGGCCGAACTCGTGCGCAGGGCCCACGTGCCCCAGCAGCCACCCCAGGAATAGCGTCCCTTTCTCCGGGCGTTGAAACGTCCGAGTGAGGGAAGGAATTCGCCGTGCCCGAGAACAGCGGAACGACCGGACGTACTCCGGAGACGCATGTCATCGACTTCCGCGCCGCCGAGCAGCTGCTCGCCGCGCGGGACCCGCGGGGCGCGGTGAAGCTGCTCGACCGCGTCATCGACGCGCACCCGGAGAACACGGCCGCGCGCCTGCTGCGCGCGCGTGCCTTCTTCGCGGCCGCGCAACTGCGCCCAGCCGAGCTGGAGTTCACCATCGTCCTGGAGCGCGAGCCGGACAACGCCTTCGCGCACTTCGCGCTCGCCCGCACCTACGAGCGGCAGGGCCGAGCCGACCAGGCCAAACGCCATTTCCGGCTGGCCGCCGCGCTCGATCCCAACCCGGAGTACGTGAAGGCGGCCCGCTTCGACGGGTAGGCGCACCGCCGCGGATCATGCCCCTGGACGTCAGGGGTGGCGGTGTTCCGGCGGTCGGTACGGCGGGACGTCCGGGCCCGGCTGGTAGTGCGGGCCCTGGCGCATGTGTCTGAGGATCATGGCCATGTCGATCGTGACGACCAGCCACAGCACCGCGCAGGCCGCCGCCCACCCGGGGCGGCCGGCGAGCGCGAACGCGACCGTGCCGAAGATCGTCCAGACCAGCCCCCACACGCTCAGCCAGAAACGCGTCCGCAGCGGACTGCGCGCGGTCGTCGGCTCACTGCCTGTACGCATCAGGATCACTACTCCTCCTTGCAACGTACTCTTCGGCTCGGACGTTCTCCACAGGGCTCTACAGGGGGCTCCACAGGGCTCCACAGGGAGGGGGAAGCGCACCGTGCTGCCGGACGCCGACGAACTGCCCGAGGTCCTGCTCGACCTCGCCGTACCCCATGAGGACATCAACGAACTGGTGCGACTGCGCCGGGTGTTGACGCGGGACACCGACGCGACGCGGCTCCTGGAGGAGTGCGTCGGCGAGTTGGTGAAGGACATCGGACAGCACGGCCACTGGACCCGGCTCACCGAGCTGCTGCTGGCCCGGCTGCCCGAGGCCCCGCCGGAGGTGGGCGCCTACTTCCCCGTGTACGTCTTCGTCGCCGCGCTGCCCTCCACGCGCGCGTACCACCGCGAACGCGGCATCCCCGAAGACGTCTCCCGGCGCACCCTCGCCGACCTGGGACGCAACATCGCGGTGCACCACAGACGGTTCGGCGGGGGAGGACTGCCGTTCCCGCAGTGGCTCGTCCCGCACTTCCGCGGCGAGCTGTACCAGCTGGGGCGGCTACAGTTCGAGCGGTCGCGGCTCGGCGAGCACACGGCGCGGGCACTCAGGGCGGCCGGGCTGGACGCGGAGCCGGGGACGCCCTGCCTGAACCTGCACATCCCCGACTACTCCGGGCCGCTCACCCCGGCCGCGTGCGACCGCTCGCTGGAGCTGGCCCGCGCGTTCTTCGCCCGGCACTTCCCCGAGGAGCGCCATGAGGTCGCGATCTGCCACTCCTGGCTGCTCGACCCGCAGTTGAAGCGGTACCTCTCCGCCGACTCCAACATCGTCCGCTTCCAGGAACGGTTCCGAGTGATCCGCGAGGACACGGAGCCGGCCGACACCGAGCCCGTCCAGTTCGTCTTCGGCCATCCAGACCAGGCGGTGGAGAGTCTGCCGCGGCGGACGTCCGTGGAGCGGGCCGTCGGGGACCATCTGCGGGCGGGCGGGCACTGGTACCTCGGGCACGGGTGGTTTCCGCTCTAATCCCTGGCTTCGGCTTCGACCTCCAATCTGATCCCCGGACTCGGCTCCGACCTCCAAAAGGTGCCAACGGTTGCCCGCCTGAAGGGAATTGACTCGTACGGGTGAATCAGTGCGAGTCGGGAACGGACGTGCGGACGCGGTCCGTTGGACGGGCATGCGAATCGAAATGCGTGAGGGGTACGAGGGGACAGGACCCGGGGCGATCACTCCGGACGGCTGTGCGGTCGAGCTGTACTCGCGGCTGTCGATCGGCCAGGAGCCGGACATCATCGCCGCGGCTGTGCCGGCGGGCGCGCGCATCCTGGAGCTGGGCAGCGGGGTGGGACGCATGACCCACCCCCTCCTGGAGCGCGGGTTCAAGGTCACGGCGGTCGACGAATCCGCCGAGATGCTGGAGCGCGTCCAGGGGGCACGCACGATATGCAGCCCGGTCGAACACCTCGATCTGGGCGAGACGTTCGACGTGGTGATGCTCGCGTCGTTCCTGGTGCACGCCGGGGACATCGAGGTGCGGCGCGGACTGCTGCGGACCTGCGTACGGCATGTCGCGCCGGGCGGCTGCGTGCTGATCCAGCGGGAGGGCGAGGACTACCACACGAACCTGCCGCGCGAGCGGATCGACCCCAGTGGCTTCACCGTGCGGATGGTGTCGGCGGAGCCGGTCGGGGACGGGGTCGACTCGGTGCACGCGGAGTATGTGTTCCCGGACGCGGTCTGGACCCAGACGTTCCTGTCCCGGCCGTTGACGAAGGACCAGTTCGAGGAGGCGCTGGCGGAGGCGGGACTGAGAGTCGACAGCTATCTGACGCCGGACCGGATATGGGTGAGGGCGGTGGCGACGACAGCGGAGGAAGAGGGAGTAGCAGCGGCAGCGGATTAGCGGAGGAAATCGCGGGCGGCGGCGATGAGTTCGAGGACGAGGGCCGGTCTATCCCTGTGACAGCAACACGGACCGCTTACCAGCGCTCCCACCGCTTCCCACAGGAGAACCTCATGTCCGAGACCGCCGCTTCCGCCGCCTCCCGCACCGTCGTCGCCGAGTCCGCGACCACCCGCGGTCGCCGAGCCCGGATCGCGCTGCGTGCCCTCCAGGTGCTGATCGCGCTGTTCTACGCCGTCGCGAGCTCGCTGCCCAAGCTGATCGCGAACCCGTCGGCCGTGGACTCCTTCGACAGGATCGGCTGGGGCAGCGGGGCCATGTACACCATCGGCGCGCTCGAACTGGCCGGTGCCGTCGCGCTGTTGGTCCCGCTGCTTCAGTCCGTGGCGGCGACGGCGCTCAGTGCGTTGATGGTGGGTGCGTTCGTCGTGCAGATGACCGTGTTCCACGGTGAGAACGCGGCGACACCGCTCATCCTGATCATCCCGCTGGCCCTGATCGCCTGGGCACGGCGGGGGCAGAACGCGGAGTTGCTGCGAGTGGTACGACGCCGTGCGTGATCCGTGCGGTACGGCCGGCTACGGCTGAGTACGGCGTGACGGTGGCATCCGGTGGGCCGAGGGGCCCGGGCCGGATGTCACCTTCGCGGGTCGCGGCGCGTGCCGCGGCGTGAGTCGCGACGGGTGTCCCGGTCCCTGGAGGTGTCGGGCGTGGTGGCGGGGCCGGCGTCGGCGTCCGTACCGGGGAGGCCGCGCAGGCGTTCCAGGTCGCGGCGGTCGCGTTTGGTGGGGCGGCCGGTGCCGCGGTCACGGATGCCGGCCGGGGCGACGGCCTCGCGGGGCGGAGGCGGCGGGGAGTTGTCCACGTAGCACTGGACGGCGACCGGCGGCCCGACCCGTTTGCGGATGACCTGCTTCACGATGACGACGCGCTCGTGGCCCTCGCGACGGAGACGCACCTCGTCGCCGACGTGGACGGAGTGGGCGGGCTTCACCCGCTCGCCGTTGACACGGACGTGGCCGCCCTTGCAGGCGGCGGCGCCCATGGAGCGGGTCTTGACCAGACGGACGGACCAGATCCAGCTGTCGACGCGGACACTCGCACCGTTCGAGGGGCCGGCGGCCTTGGCGGCGGCCACGGCGTCGCCGTCGGGCGCGGGCGCGGCCGCAGCGGTTCCGTCGTTGCTGCCGGTTTCGTCCACTCCCTCGGAAGCCATGTCTCGACCTTAGTGCCCCCAGTCGGCCGACCCCGGCGGATTTCGGCCGACGACCTGACCCCGGACGCCGTCCACGGTCCCCGGCCGGCACTCCGCCGGCCCACCCCGGATGCACCCCCGCGCCGCACCGCAGAGGCTGTTTCCCGAGGCCGTAGAGGCCGTAGAGGTGTGGTCGTAGGGGCCGCGGTCGGAGTGGAGACGAGGGGGCGGACGTGGACATGGCAGCAAAGGTCGACGCCCTGATGGACGGGCTGCGGGCCGACCTCGTGCGGCTTGCCGCGATTCCCTCCGTGGCCTTTCCCGGGTTTCCGGGTGAGCCGGTGCGGGAGGCGCACGATCTGCTCGTCGGGCTGTTGCGCGAGGCCGGTGTCGAGCACATCGAGCGGATCGATCTGCCCGGCACCGCTCCGGTGATCTTCGCGGAGATTCCGCCGCCCGGTCCCGACGCCCCGACCGTTCTCCTCTACTCGCACTACGACGTCCAGCCGCCCGGCGACGAGACGTTGTGGCACTCGCCGCCCTTCGAACCGACGCCCGTGGAGGGCGGGTTGCGGGCGCGCGGTATCGCGGACGACAAGTCGAACGTGATCGCGCACCTCGGGATGCTGCGCGCGTACGAGGGATGGCCGCCGGTCGGCGTGAAGATCGTGTTCGAGGGACAGGAGGAGTACGGCAGCCCCTTCGGCACCTACCCGCCGACCGATGCCGACCGCTTCGCCTGCGACGCCATGGTCATCGCCGACCCCGGCAACCCGCGCCCCGGCACCCCGACCCTGACCACCGGACTGCGCGGGGCGGCCGAGGTGGTCGTAGAAGTGCGCACCCTCGAAGAGCCGCGTCACAGTGGGGAGTTCGGCGGTGCCGCGCCCGACGCGCTGCTCGTGCTGCTGAAGGCGATCGCCACTCTGCACGACGTGCACGGTGATGTGGCCGTGGAGGGGCTGCGACGGGAGGAGTGGGCCGGGACGGCGTACACGGAGGAGGAGTTCCGCGAGCTGGCGGGAGTGCGCGACGGGGTTCCGCTCATCGGGAGCGGGAGCCTCGGTGAGCGGCTCTGGAGTGGGCCGGCGATCACCGTCGTCGGGCTGGACGCGCCGCGCGTCGATCACGCGGCCTCGGCGGTCGTTCCGTATGCCCGCGCCAAGCTCAACCTCCGTTTCCATCCGCGCCAGGACCCGCGCGAGGCGCAGGCGAGGCTTGTCGAGCACCTCGGCTCGCTCACGCCCTTCGGTGTCCCGCTCACCGTCGTCGCCGGCGACACCGGGCCCGGTTACGAGGCCGCGACCGGCGGCCCCGCCTACCGCGCCGCCCTCGCCGCGATCGAGGAGGCGTGGGGCGCCGAGCCGTCGTACGTCGCGACCGGGGGTTCGATCCCGCTGGTCAACGGGCTCGCGCGGGCCGCGCCGGACGCCGAGGTGCTGCTGTTCGGTGCGCAGGACAGCATGTGCAATCTGCACGCGCCCAACGAACGGGTGCTGTTCTCGGAGCTGCAGAACACGGTCGTGGCGATGTGCGGGTTCGTCGAGCGATACGCGGCCGACGTCCGGGGCCGGGGCGGAGCGGCGGCCGTATGAGTACCACCGACAGCCGGCGGACCACCGAACAGCCGCCGCACAAGCCGAAGTTCACCTTCCCCAGCGCGTTGACCGTCCTCGCGGTCGTCACGATCGCCGTGTGGCTGCTCGCGTTCCTCGTCCCGTCCGGGCAGTACGACCGCAACGCCTCGGGCGCCCCGATCCAGGGCACCTACCACCGCGTCGACTCCGGCCAGAGCTTCGTCGACCGCCTCAACGACCTCTTCCTCGCGCCCGTCAACGGCCTCTACGGCGTCCAGGACGAGAAGACCGGCCAGGTCGGCCCGGATCTGGCCGGCGAACTGTACGGCAGCGCGGGCGTGTTCCTGTTCGTGCTCGCCATCGGGGCGTTCATCACCGTGGTGTTCGCGACCGGCGCCCTCGACCGGGGCATCGGCCGCCTCGCCCACCGGCTGCGCGAGCGCGGCGCGCTGCTCATCGCCGGGATCATGATGGTCTTCTCGGTCCTCGGCACGGTCGAGGGCTTCGCCGAGGAGACCCTCGGTTTCTACGGCCTGATCGTGCCGCTGATGCTGGCACTCGGCTACGACCGGATGGTCGCCGTCGGCACGATCATCCTCGGCGCCGGGATCGGCGTGCTCTGCTCGACGGTGAACCCCTTCGCGACCGGCGTCGCCTCCTCCGCCGCGGACATCTCGCTCGGCGACGGCATCGTGCTGCGGTTCGTCATGTGGGTGGTGCTGACGGCGGTGACGGTGGCGTACGTCATCCGGTACGCGCGCCGCGTGCGGCGGAACCCCGAGCGGTCGATCACCGGGTTCCTGCCCGGCGACCGGGACAGCAACCAGTCGGACGTCCCGGAATCCGCCGAAGAACCCCGACTCACCGGGCTCCACAAGGCGGTTCTGATCACGATGGGCCTGGTCTTCGCCTTCATGATCTTCTCGGTGGTGCCGTGGGCGAGCGCGCTCACCGGCGACGCGGACGCGAGACCGTACGGCTTCGAACTCGGCTGGTCCTTCCCGCAGTTGGCGGCGCTCTTCCTGTGCGCGGCCGTGCTGATCGGGCTGGTGGCGCGGATGGGCGAGCAGAGGCTCAGCTCGATGATCATCAAAGGCGCCGCCGACTTCATCTCACCGGCGCTGGTGATCGTGCTGGCGCGCGGGGTCACCGTCATCATGAACAACACGAAGATCACGGACACGGTGCTGCACTCCATCGAGGGCATCGTGAAGGGCACCTCCTCCGGCGTCTTCGCGATCATCGTCTTCGTCGTGAACCTGCCGCTGGCCTTCCTGATCCCGTCCACCTCCGGCCACGCGACCCTCGCCATGCCGATCCTCGCCCCGCTCGCCGACTTCGCCGGGGTCTCCCGCGCGGTCGTCGTCACCGCCTGGCAGGCCGCCAGCGGCTGGATGAACCTCTGGGTGCCGACGACCGCCGTCACCATCGGCGGGGTGGCGCTGGCGAAGGTCGGCTACGACAAGTACCTGCGGTTCGTCTGGCCGTTGCTGGCGCTGCTGTTCCTGATGATCTGCGGGTTCGTGGCGTTCGGCGCGATCCTCACCTGAACCGTCGTGATCCTCACCTGAGCCCGCACGGTGCGGGGCACATACCGTGGCGGCATGAACCTGTCCGACCTCGACCACCGGATCACCGGCTGTCGGGCCTGCCCCCGCCTGGTCGCCTGGCGCGAGGAGGTCGCCCGCACCAGACGCGCCGCCTTCGCCGACTGGACGTACTGGGGCCGCCCGGTACCCGGCTTCGGCCCCGCCGACGCGTCCCTCCTGATCATCGGCCTCGCCCCGGCCGCGCACGGCGCCAACCGCACCGGCCGCATGTTCACCGGCGACCGCTCCGGAGACGTCCTGTACGAGGCTCTGTACGACTTGGGCCTCGCCTCGCAGCCGACCGCCGTGAGCGCCGACGACGGCCTGGAGCTGTACGGCGTGCGTATCACCTCACCGGTGCGCTGCGCCCCGCCCGCCAACAAGCCCACCCCCGAGGAGCGGGACACCTGCCGGTCCTGGCTCGTCGAGGAACTCACCCTGATGCGGCCGACGTTGAGGGCCGTCGTCGTACTCGGCGCCTTCGGCTGGCAGGCGGCGCTGCCCGCGTTCGCGGCGGCGGGGTGGCAAGTGCCGCGCCCACGGCCCGCGTTCGGACACGGGGCACAGGTCTCCCTCGGCGGCCTCGACCTCTTCGGCTGCTTCCACGTCAGCCAGCGCAACACCTTCACCGGGAAACTCACCCCCGCGATGCTGCGGGACGTCCTGCGCACGGCGGCCGGGACGGCGGGGCTGCCGACCACGCCGTAGCGAGGTTAGGGTCGGCGGATGGGCCTGTATCCGGAGATCGAACCGTACGACCACGGCATGCTCGACGTCGGTGACGGCAACCGCGTCTACTGGGAGACCTGCGGAAACCCGCGCGGCAAGCCCGCGGTCGTGCTGCACGGGGGCCCGGGCTCGGGGTGTTCCCCTTTCCCCCGGCGGTACTTCGACCCCGCCGTCTACCGGATCGTGCTGCTCGACCAGCGCGGGTGCGGACGTTCCACACCGCACGCGAGCGCGTACGACACCGACATGAGCGTGAACACGACCGCCCACCTCATCGCCGATCTGGAGCTGCTGCGGCGGCACTTGGGGATCGAGCGGTGGCTGGTGTGGGGCGCGTCGTGGGGGTCGGTGCTCGGGCTGCGGTACGCGCAGACGCATCCCGGAGTGGTGTCGGAGCTGGTGCTGACCTGTGTCGCCACCGGGTCCGATCCCGAAGTCGCCTTGCTCACCAGGGGACTTGGGAAGCTCTTCCCGGAGGCGTTCGAGGCCTTCGTCTCCGAACTCCCCGTCGCGGAGCGCGAAGGGAACCTCGCCGCCGCCTACAACCGGCTCATCGAATCGCCCGACCGGGCGGTGCGGGAGCGCGCCGCCCGGGCCTGGACCGACTGGGAGACGGCGATCGTCCCCGCCCC
The DNA here is from genome assembly GCF_048158785.1 of Streptomyces colwelliae. Classification (NCBI taxonomy): domain Bacteria; kingdom Bacillati; phylum Actinomycetota; class Actinomycetes; order Kitasatosporales; family Streptomycetaceae; genus Streptomyces; species Streptomyces colwelliae. The sequence continues at coordinate 17,593 of NZ_JBLTJC010000165.1, forward strand.
GCCGCGCTCCGAAAAGCGGTACGAGGACCCGGAGTTCAGGATGTGCTTCGCGCGGACCGTCACCCACTACTTCGGCAACGACCACTTCCTGGGGGAGGGAAACGAGGAGGGCGTCGTGCTGCGGGACGCGCCCCTCCTCAAGGACATCCCCGGCACCCTCGTCCAGGGCAGCCTCGACCTCGGCAACCTCCTCGGGATCGTCTGGCGGCTCCAACACGCCTGGCCCGGCAGCGAGTTGGTGATCGTGGACGAGGCCGGGCACAACGCGGGCGCGCCCGGTGTCGCCGAGGCGCTGGTGGCGGCGACGGACAAGTACGCCCGCCACTGACCTCCGTGGCCCGGCGGTTCAGGCGATGCGGGCCGGTTGATCAGCCGACGCGCGCCGCCGCCACCGGCCGTGCCGTCACGTCGTAAGTCCCGCTGGTCTTCGACGAGTTGACGCTCCACCGGTACCGCGAGAACTCGCCCGTGGTGTCGGAGGCGTAGAACATCATGTGGCCGATGCCGACGCCCTGGAAGCTCTCGCCGGTGACGTTGCCGACCATGCGGGTGTCCGGGTACTTGGGGTAGTTGGTCAGGGCGTACACGCCGTGCGGGTCGGAGGTGCAGTCGACGATCTCGACGGCGTACTGCGTCTCGCCGGTGAAGTCGGCGGTGCCGCTGAAGACGCCCTTGACCTCGCGGACCATGACGATGTGGCCGGTGTTGTCGGGGTCGCTGCCGTTGTAGTCGACGGCGATGATGTCGCCGGGCCGGAGGTCGGCGACCTTGCGGACGCGCTGGAAGCGGGGGCCCGCGGTGCCGTTGAGGAAGGCCGTGCAGTAGTCGGCGGCCTCCGGGACCCTCTCCTGGAAGTACTGGAGGAAGTAGTCGTCGCTCGCCCAGCCGTAGGTGTGCTTGAGGACGCCGGTGACGAAGGACGCGCAGCGGGCGCGGGCCACCCAGCTCGCCGGGTCGTCGGGGAGGCCCCAAGTGAGCGTCGCCGCCGAGCCCTTGAGGTAGACGTTGTTCTCGCGGGCCGTACGGCCGCTGACGACGGCGATCTCGTCGGCGGTCAGGGCGCGGGCGTATGCCCGTACGTCGTCGATCGCGCCCTTGAACCGGTTGACGGGCGCGCCGTCGAAGCGGGCCCGGCCGATGGAGAAGCCGCCGGTCGCCGCCCAGGACAGGGTGGTCGCGGCGCTGCCCTGCGGCTGCCCGTCGACGTACAGGCGGATCTGCGTGCCGTCCCAGACGCCGGTCAGGTGGGTCCAGATGCTGAGAACGGCCGGTGACGTGGCGACGGCGGACACCTTGGTCGCCTGGTCCTCGCCGCGGACCTTGAAGGCCCAGGTGGAGACGGTGTTGTCGTACTGGAGGAGGAAGCGGCTGGTGGTGGTGCCGTCCTGGCTCACCGCCGTGTACATGGTCGCCGGGTCGGCGTCGCTCGCCAGGCGCACCCACGCCGAGACGGTGAAGGGGAGTGTCGTGTCCAGGACGGAGTCGGTGGCGGCGTACGCCCCGGACGTCCCGTCGAGACTCAGCTCGCCGCCCGCGCGCAGTGCCGTCCAGGTCGCGCCGGAGCCGGGCGTGACGGGGTGCTCGCGGCCGGAACGGTCCGCGCCGGAGCCGTCGAGCGGCCAGTGGCCCACCAGCCCGTTCACCAGATACCCGGCCGCCAACAGCCGCTGATAGCTCACCAGTTGCTCGGCCTGCGCCAGATGCGGTGTGCCGACCGGCGTGAACGGGGTGTCCAGTGCCACGTCCGCCACGGCCACCCCCGCTACCTGCGCCGCGCCGACGCCCACGAAGGCGGCGGCTCCGCCCAACAGGCCACGTCTGCTGACCATGCACTCTCCCCTTGACTACGGCTGTACGTCCCCGAACAGATGCCGGACCGTGGAACGGTAGTTGGTCCGCACGTGGGCCAGTGCGTGCGCGCGGGCGCGGTCCGGGTCGCCGGATGCGATCGCCTCGTACAACTCGCGGTGTTCCACGAGGAGTTGAGGCCACTCCTCGTTCCGTCGGGTCATCCAGCGCAGTCGGCCGGCGACCGGTTCCAGGGCGGCGGTCAGCAGCGTGTTGCCCGCCATCGTCACGATGCTGTCGTGCAGGCGGCTGTTGATGTCCGTGATCACCTCGGCGTCCCCCGCCTCGGTCGCGGCGGCCGCACGGTCGAGGAGTTCCTCCACCTCGGCCAGATCCTCCGGTGTCGCACGGGACGCGGCGAGCCCGGCCGCGTAGACCTCCAGGGCCTCCCGCAGTTCGAAGAGTTCCCGCACGTCGTTCGGGGTGAGAGGGCGTACGACCGTGCGGCGCGGGGTCTCGAAGTGGACGAACCCTTCGGCGACCAGCGCGCGGATCGCCTCGCGGACCGGCACCCGGGAGACGCCGAACCGCTCGGCGAGCTCGCGCTCGACCAGCCGGTCGCCCGGTCCGAGGCGCCCCGCGATGATCTCCTGGCGCAGGTTCGCCAGGACGCGTTCGCGGACCGCGCCCAGGGGTTCGATCTTCGTCATGGAGCTCATGGAGCAATCTTCTCCGACTCCGGGGGGCTTTTACCGAGCGTTAACAATCGTGACATCGGTCGGAATGCTTGACGGCGGGACCATGACCGCAGTTTGGTATACCAAACGGTCGCCGCCCTCCGTCCCTCTTGCCCTGGAGGCCCCGTGTCCCTCGCCCACAGTGCCGAAGCCACCGGCACACCAGCGTTCGTCCCCGACCCCCGGCTCACCAACGAAGACCTCGCACCCGCCGACAAGCGCAACTGGAAGGTCTTCGACCTCTTCGCCATGTGGATGTCCGACGTCCACAACCTCGGCAACTACACCTTCGCCGCCGGACTGCTGGTCCTCGGCATGAACGTCTGGCAGGTCTTCACCTCCCTGCTCGTCGGCTTCGTGCTCATCTACGTCGGCATGAACTGGATGGGGAAGATCGGGCAGGCGCACGGCGTCCCGTTCCCGGTCGTCAGCCGCATCAGCTTCGGGGTGTGGGGCGCGAACATCCCGGCCCTCATCCGGGCCGTGATCGCCATCATGTGGTACGGCATCCAGACCTACCTCGCCTCCGTCGCCGTCAACGTGATGCTGCTGGCCGCGTGGCCGGGCCTGGAGTCCTGGACTCACCACTCCTTCCTGGGACTTGACGCCCTGGGCTGGGTCTCCTTCGTGTCCCTCTGGCTGATCCAGGCGGTGATCATCAGTCAGGGCATGGAGTCCGTAAGGAAGTTCCAGGACTTCTGCGGCCCCGCGATCTGGCTGGTGATGATCGCGCTGGCGATCTGGGTGCTGGCCAAGGCCGGTTGGTCGATCTCGCTCACGTCCACCCCGCACCCGGTCTCGTTCGGCGAGCAGTGGCGGCAGTGGTTCGGCGCGATCGGGCTGATCCTCGCGACGTACGGCACGCTGATGCTCAACTTCTGCGACTTCTCCCGCTTCGCGCCGGACTACAAGACCGTCCGCCGAGGCAACTTCTGGGGCCTGCCCATCAACTCCACGGCGTTCGTGGTCGTTTCGGTGATCGTGACGGCCGGCTCGCTGGAGGTCTGGGGCCAAGCCATCACGGATCCGGCCGAGTTGGTCGCCAAGGTCGGCAACACCTGGGTGATGGTGCTCGGCGCGTTCACGTTCGCCGTCGCCACCATGGGCGTCAACATCGTCGCCAACTTCGTCTCACCGGCGTACGACCTGGCCAACGTCTGGCCGCAGAAGATCACCTTCAAGATCGGCGGCATGATCAGCACGGTGGCCGCGCTGGTGGTGACCCCGTGGAACCTCTTCTCCAACCCCACGGTCGTCAACTACTTCCTCGGCGGCCTCGGCGCCTTCCTGGGCCCGCTGTTCGGCGTGATCATGGTCGACTACTACTGGGTGAAGCGCGGCCGGGTCGACGTACAGGAACTCTTCGACGCGACCCCCGGCTCCCGCTACTACTACAAGAAGGGCGTCAACCCCAAGGCCCTGTGGGCGTTCCTGCCCTCGGCGGGCGTCGCGGCGGTGCTCGCACTCGTGAAGACGTTCAGCGACGTGGCCCCGTACTCCTGGTTCATCGGTACGGCACTGGGCGCGGGCCTGTACGTACTGATCTGCCGCACCGACCGAGCCGCCGCCGAGCCCGCTCCCGAGCCGGTGGAGGTCTGAGCGGAGTGCGCATCGTCGTCACCAACTGCAACACCACGCAGGAGATGACCGAGGAGATCGTACGAGGTGCCCGGGCCGCAGCAGGCCCGGGCACCACCGTGACCGGCCTGACCCCGGCGTGGGGCCCCGAGTCCGCGGAGGGCTGGCTCGACAGCTACCTCTCGGCGGCGGCCGTCATGGACCTGCTCCGGACGTACGAGGGTCCCGCGTACGACGCCGTCGTCATGGCCGGCTTCGGGGAGCACGGGCGTGAAGGCGTCCGGGAGTTGGTGGACGTACCGGTCGTCGACATCACCGAGGCGGCCGCCCACCTGGCCTGCCTGCTGGGCCGGCGCTACGGCGTCGTCACCACGCTGGAACGGTCCTGCGGCCAGATCGAGGACAGCCTGGAGCTGGCGGGCGTGGGCCGGAACTGCGCGGCGGTGGTGGGGACGGGGCTGAGCGTCCTCGACCTGGCGGGCGACGACGTTCGTACGGAGGCGGCGTTCCTCGCGGCTGCGGAACGGGTGGTCGCGGCCGGGGCCGAGGTGTTGGTGCTGGGGTGTGCCGGGATGACGGGGTTGCAGCGGGCAGTGGGGGAGAAGCTGGGGCTGCCGGTGGTGGACGG
>NZ_JBLTJC010000166.1:0-22307 GCF_048158785.1 Streptomyces colwelliae
GGGGCGGCCCAGGAGCCGGCCGGCCGCGGCGCCCAGGAGGGCGGCACAGGCCACGTCGATCCATCTCAACACCGGGCAGGAAGGGCCGCATGTCGGGCGCGCCGCGACCGCCGGCAAGCGGACCGTCACCCTGGTCAACCGCCTCGACCAGACCATCTGGCCAGCGATCGCCGCGGACCCCAAACACCCTGTGGAGGCGACGGGTTGGGTGCTGAAGCCCGGTGCCAGCCTCAGCTTCGACGTCCCCGACCACTGGGACGTCCGGGTGTGGGCGCGTACCGGTTGCTCCTTCGACGCGTCCGGCGACGGCCACTGCACGACCGGGGACTGCGGCCGTTTCCAGTGCGGCTCGACCTGGGGCGAATTCCCCTCCACGCTGGCCGAGTTCAACCTGAACGCCTGGAACGGCATGGACTTCTACGACGTCAGCCTGGTCGAGGGCAACAACCTGCCGATGTGGATCAACAGTTACGGCGGCTCGTCCCGCGACAAGCTGGACGCGAACGGCTGCTCCGCCGCAGGGTGCACCCGGGACGCCAACGCGACCTGCCCCACCAAGTTGCAGCGCGTACGGGACGGCCGTGTCGTGGCCTGTCTGAGCGCCTGCCTGGTGTTCAGGACGGACCGGACCTGCTGCACCGGCGCCTACGCCGCGCGCCCCCAATGCGTCCCCTCGTCCTGGCCCGTCGACTCCGCGGCCGTGTTCAAGAAGGCCGAGCCCTTCGCCTACTCCTACGTCAACGACGACGCGACCAGCGTCCTCACCTGCTCGGGAGAGTGCGGTTACCGCATCACCTGGGGAGTGAGCCCCTGACTCCGCGTGCGGCCGGGCCGGATCAGTCGGCGGACTGGAAGGCCCGGCCCGCCGCGGTGGTCGTCGTACCGTCCGTGAAGAGCCCGCTGCTCGGCTTCGACGCGTCCGCGCCCAGCCCGAACCACGCGTAGCGCCGCACATAGGACAGGCCGTCCAGCGCCTTGGTGGACGCGGTGACGAAATCCGCCTGCTGCTGCGCGGACGGGAAGCGGGTGCCCTGGGAGAAGTCGATCAGCGCGTACTCGGTGAGCCAGATCGGCTTGTGGTAGCGCGCGTACACGGCGGCCAGGTACGACTTCAACTGCTCGACGGCCTGCGGGGTACGGAAGTCGCCGCCGTACCAGTGCAGCGTGATGAAGTCGACCCGGTACCCCTTCGCCTCGGCCCCGGACATGAACCGGTCCAGCCAGCCACCCGCCGTGTCCCCGCCGTAGGCGACCGCGGGGCTGCCCAGGATCTTGCCCGCCGCCATGAGTCTGGGCCACAGCTCCAGCGCCTGCTCGACCGTCATGTTCGACTGCTGCGCCATGTCAGGTTCGTTGAACCCCAGCAGGTACGGCCCGTACTCCCGGGCCTGGGCCAGCGAGGAGTCGGTCACGGACTTCGCTCCCCAGATCATGGGCACGAACGACCCCGACGAGGGCGTCGTGATCCCCGAGTGCTGTGTGGACCAGGTGTAGTACCAGCTCGCACCGCTCGCCGCGAGCGCCTGGCTCACCCCGCCGAACGTCCACACCCCGACGCCCTTCTTGGCACCGGAGGCGATGTGCGCGGGGGCCGCGGCGGTGTGCTTCGAGGGAGAGGGGCTCGGCTTGGCCTTCGGCGTCGGGGACTTGCTCGGAGACGCGCTCGGAGACGCCGAGGGCGTGGCGCTCGGGGTGACGCTGGCCACCGGAGCGGGCGATGCCACAGCCGTCGTAGACGAGGAACTCCCCGTCAGCCGGGGCGCGACCAGCGCCGCCACCACGGCGACGGCGACCGCCGCCGAACCACCCACGACCTGCTTGCCGCCGATACGGCCGGACCGGCGCCCGTGCCGCCGACGCGGACCCCGGTGCGCGGACTGCGCGGGTTGGTCCGCCGGTGAGGACGAACCGCCCTCCCCCATAGCGGTGTTGAGCACCCGCGCCGGGTCAAGTCCCGCCGGCACGGCCACCAGCGGAAGCCCGCTCAACAGCCGGTCCATCGGCAGCAGCCCCGCGTCGAGCCCCTCGCACACCCCGCACCCGCGGATGTGCCGGGCAAACCGCTTACGCCACAAGGCACTTGGCGTGCCGTCCCACGTCGAAGCCGTCTCGTCCAGCTCCGCGCAGCGCGGCGCGGCCGCCAACGCCCGCACCACCACCCGCGAGACCTCCATCTGCTTCTTCATCCGCTGCACGCGGACGGAGGCGTGCCGGTCGGACAGCCCCAACGCACCGGCGAGTTCGGCCCGTTCGAGTTCGCCGGTCTCCTCCAGCCACCACAGGGACAGCAGTTCCTGGTCGTCGGGGTCGAGCCAGCGCGTGGCCTCGACGACCTCACGGCGCTGCTCGGTCAACCCCAGCCGCAGGATGGTCAGTCCGGCGAAGTCGAGCGCGGGGTCGGTGATCGCCTCCGCGTCCTCCAGGTGCGCCCTGCGGTCACGGTCCGCGGCCCGCGCCTGCTCACGGTCCCGTACCTGCCTGATCGTGATGGCCACCAGCCAGGACCGGAACGCGGCGGGATCCCGCAGCTTCGGCAGCCCCCGCACCATGCGCAACAGCGTCTCCTGTACGACGTCATCGACATCGGCGTGACCGTTCAGGGCCCGGCCGACGATGTTGTAGACCAGCGGCAGGCACTGCGTCAGCAGGTGATCCAGGGCCTGCCGGTCACCCGCGCACGCGGCGCTCACCACGCCCGCGTCGGGGCCGCTCCTGGGCTTCTCGGTCATCTGCGTTCGTTCCTCCGCGTGTGGTCCAGCCGTGGCATCCCTCTGCTTCGGAGACCGCCGACGCGCGCAAGGACAACAGAAAACGGGACAGCAAAAGAAATCAGCCGGTCGCGTCCGAATTTATGTTGTCGAGCCGCCGCCGAGAAGGTCACCGATAGCGAAGAACACATCCGGAGTGCACCAGGAAGGCGCGAGGACGATGGCACGAGGACGCAGAAGACACGGCGCGAGCCCACCGCGACACCGCCGACGCTGGTGGTACGTCGCGGCAGCCGCCCTCGCGACGGCCGCCACCGTGCTGATCGCCTACAGCGTGTGGACGCCGTCCGGAACGGACGGCACGCGCACGACGGCCCACCAGGACAGGGCCGCGCGCCCGGCCGCGTCCCGGAGCGCGTCGCCCTCGCCGAGCCACAGCGCCTCGGTCTCTCCCTCGCCTTCGGACTCGGCCTCCCCCAAGGCCACCGCGTCGAAGAGGAGCACACCGAAGCCGACCGCCGAGGCCGCCGAACCGGCACCGGACCAACCCTCGACGGCGCCCGCCGGCAAGCGCCTGATCACGGTCGTCAACCGCACCCCGAAGACGGTCTGGGCGATCGTCACCAACACGGCCGTCTACCCGAAGGGCCGGCGACTCGCCCCGGGCCAGAGCCTTTCGGTGACCGTGGCGAACAACTGGGGCGGCCGCGTCTGGGGCCGCACGGGCTGCGCCTCCACGGCCGCCGGCCACTGCGCGACCGGCGACTGCACCAGCGTGTGCGAGGGCGCCAACCCGCCCACCACACTCGGTGAGTTCACGTTCGACGCGTACGCGGGGATGGATTTCTACGACGTGAGCATGGTCGACGGTTCGAACCTGCCGATGTACATCAACATCTCGCACACCACGACCGTCGACCCGGTCAGTTCCTCGGGCTGCTACAAGGGAGTGTGCACCTCGGACGTCGACTGCCCCACCGCGATGCGGGCCACCTCGGGCGGCCAGGTCGTCGGCTGCGAGCCGCCCTGCGCGGCGTTCGGCGGCGACACGTACTGCTGCCGCGGCGCCTGGGCGGGCCGCGACAACTGTGTCCCCTCGAAGTGGCCGGTCGACTACACCCAGGTCTTCAAGCGCGCGGCCCCCTATGCCTACTCGTACGCCTTCGACGACGGGGCGACGATGCCGTGCAAGGGGGCCTGCTACTACAAGGTCACCTTCGGGACGACCGGCTCGTGACCGTGGTCACTCGCCCTCCGGAGTCAGGCGCAACGAGATGGAGTTGATGCAGTACCGCTGATCGGTCGGCGTCGCATAACCCTCGCCCTCGAAGACATGCCCGAGATGCGACCCGCACCGGGCACACCGCACCTCGGTGCGCACCATCCCGTGCGAGCGGTCCTGGATCAGTTCGACCGCGTCGGTGTCCTTCGGGTCGTAGAAGCTCGGCCAGCCGCAGTGCGACTCGAACTTCTCGGTGGAGGTGAAGAGTTCGGCGCCACAGGCCCGGCAGGAGTAGACGCCCTTCGTCTTGGTGTCGGTGTACTCACCGACGAAGGCGGGCTCCGTGCCGGCCTGCCGCAGCACCGCGTACTCGGCCGGGTTCAGCTCCGCGCGCCATTCCTCGTCCGGCTTTTCGACGTCGTACGACATGAAGCTCAGCCCCTTACTTCGCGAGACGGTCCAGGATCCGCGGGCCGAGGTCTGTCACATCGCCCGCTCCCATGGTGAGAACGAGATCACCGGGCTTCGCCATTCCCGCGACGGCCTCGGGCACGTCCGCCTTGTCGTGGACCGGGGTGACGTCGGCGCCCGCGGCGCGCGCGGCCTCAATGATCAGGTCGCTGGTGATGCCGGGGATCGGGTCCTCGCGGGCCGGGTAGATGTCCAGGACCAGCGACGCGTCCGCGAGGGCGAGGGACTGGCCCATCTCCTTGCCGAGTTCCTGGGTGCGGGAGAAGAGGTGGGGCTGGAAGACGACCAGCAGCCGCGCGGAGGAGGCCGCCGCGCGCATCGCCTCCAGGTCGGCGGTCATCTCCGTGGGGTGGTGGGCGTACGAGTCGATCACCTGGACGCCGGCGGCCTCGCCCTTGAGCTGGAGGCGCCGCTTCACGCCCGTGTACGCGGCGAGCGCGGGCGCCAGTTCCGCGGCCGGGATGCCGAGCGCGACGCCCGCGGCGAGGGCCGCGACCGCGTTGCTGGCGTAGTGCCGGCCGGGGACCGAGACGGTGAAGGTGAGCTCCTCCCCACCGAGGAGAACGGTCACCTCGCTCTTCAGGCCCTGCGCTACGACGGACAGGATGCGCACGTCGGCGTCCTCGGCCTCGCCGTACGTCACGGTCTTCAGCGAGTCCGACGCCACCCGCCGGGTCAGCTCCCGCGCGCCCTCGTGGTCCGCCGAGATCACCAGGGTGCCGTCCGGCACGATCCGGCCGGCGAAGGTCTGGAAGGACTCGTAGATCTCTTCCATGGACGCGTAGTTGGCGTGGTGGTCGAGCTCCACGTTGAGGACGATCGCGACCTCGGGCGCGTACTTGTGGAAGCTGCGGTCCGATTCGTCCGCCTCGGCGACGAAGATCTCGCCGTCGCCGTGCAGCGCGTTCGAACCAGGAGCGTCCAGGTCGCCGCCGATCGCGTACGACGGGTCGAGGCCCAGCGTGGTCAGGGACACCGCGAGCATGGACGTCGTGGTCGTCTTGCCGTGCGTGCCGGCCACGGCGATCGGGCGCAGCGCGTCCATCAGGCGGGCCAGGGCGTCCGAGCGGTGGACGACCGGGATGCCCAGCTCGGCGGCGCGCGCCAGCTCGGGGTTGTCCTTGCGGATCGCCGACGACACGACCACGCAGGTGGCGTCGTCGGCGAGGTGCTCCGCGGCGTGCCCGATGTGCACGGTGGCGCCCAGGGAGCGCAGGGCGTCGGCGGTGGCGGAGTCCTTGGCGTCGCTGCCCGCGACCTTCGCCCCGCGCTGCGCGAGGATCTTGGCGATCCCCGACATCCCGGCCCCGCCGATGCCGATGAAGTGCGGTCGGTCCATGGCGGCGGGAAGGCCGGGTGCCATGCGTGTCTCCCTGTGCGTGCTGGTTCCGTACGGGTACGGCGGATGTTCAGCGGCCAGCCTATTCGGTGCCACCGACAATCACGGACACGCGCCCGCCGCTACTCCTTGCTGTGCGAGAACAGCTTCAGCACCGGTACGCCGACCTTGTGACGGGCGCGCGAGGCCCAGTCCCGGTGGAAGAACTCCTCCACGTAGTGGGGATCGGTCAGCACGATCACCTCGTCCGCGCCGATCTCGTCCACGAGGGTCTTCAGCGCGTCCAGCGGGTGGTCCTCGATGAGCCGCCCCTGCGCCTCGCTGCCGGCCGCGTGCAGGGCCGCCAGGGACACCTCCAGCGCCTGCGCGCCGAGCGCCGCCGCGTCCTTGCCCTCGGGGGTCTCCCGCTCGTGCGCCGCCTCGTCGAGTTCGCCGAGGGCGACGTCGTCGATGGCCCGCAGCAGGCGGTCCGCCTGGTCGCCGCGGGGCTGGAGCAACACGTGGAAGGAGACGGTCTCGTCACCGTGCAAGGTGGTGACGAACTCCACGTCGGCGGACGTAAGGGCCTTCTCGATCATCAGTACGCTTGTGAACACCAGGCGCCCCTTCTCCTTCGAGGACCCGCGGGCCCTCTCTCCTCCGTAGGCCGTCCAGGCCCTGCGGAAACCATCCTGCCCCGTGATCGCACGGGTACTGCCGGATTTAGTGTGCCCGTCGAAAGACAAACGGAACGGATCATTCCGCCCGTTCTCAGGTCCGACGGTAGCGACCGAACAGGAACCCGGCCTCTTCCAGCAGGGACACCAGTTCGAAGCGATGGGGAACCTTAACCGACGGCCCCCCGGAGATCCGCTGCGCGTCCCCCGCCACGAGCATCGGCGAGAGCGTCAGACACAGCTCGTCGAGCACCCCGGCGGCCACGAACTGCCCGAGCAGCCGCGGCCCGCCCTCGGTCAGCAGCCGGGTGTGCCCCAGGGCGGCCAGCGCTTCTACGGCCCGTGCGGGGTCCACGCCCATGCCGTCACCGGCGGCCACCACCCGGGCGCCCGCCTTCTCGGCGGCCGCGATCCGGTCCGGCGGCGCCTGGACGCCCGTCAGGATCAGCGTCGGCACCAGGGGCGAGGCGAAAAGCGGAAGCGTGAAGTCCAGGTCGAGGCTCGCGGTGACGACCGCGATCACGGGAGCGAACGCCTGTCCGGCACGCGTGCGTGCCGCCGCGAACTCCTCACGCGCGCGTGCGGGCCGATAGCCCTCCTGGCGTACCGTTTCCGCACCGACGACCACGACATCGGCCAGCGCCCTCAGGGTGCCGAAGATCCGCATGTCGGCGTCACCGGAGATGGGCTGCGAGCGGCCCTCGTGCTGACCTGCCCCGTCGAGCGTGGACACCATGTTGGCGCGCAGCCAGGGGGCGCTCCCGGCGGGGTAGGCGTACGCCTCCGCCAGCTCGGCGAGCCCCCACTCCCGGTCCGTCCCACGCGCATCGGGGGCCCCGTTCGAGGCCTGGGCTGCTGTTTCGTCGGTCACAGGGAACAGGCGTCGCATGTCGTGCAGTGTGGCACGCCCCCTAGACTGATGAACCGTGTCATCTTCCTCCGCCGCCTCCGGGATCAGCCCGATAGCAGACGCGGCCCCGCTGTCCCTGTGCGCCCGTGAGCCGTACGTCCCCGCGGACCGGCTGGTCGCCGAGATGGTGCCGCCGCCGCGCTTCGACTCGGTGCGCTTCGCCACGTACATCCCGGACCCGAACCAGCCCAGCCAGACCGCGGCGGTCGGCGTCCTGGAGACCTTCGCCGCCGGACTCGGCGGGGCGCATGCGGCCGCCGGCGCCAAGCGCGGCTTCCTCGGCTTCGGCAAGGGCAAGGCCAAGACATCCGCCGGCCCCCGTGGCGTCTACCTGGACGGCGGCTACGGCGTCGGCAAGACCCACCTCCTGGCCTCCCTCTGGCACGCGACCCCGGCCGAGCTCTCACTCAAGGCCTTCGGCACCTTCGTCGAGCTGACGAACCTGGTGGGCGCGCTCGGCTTCCAGAAGACGGTCCAGACGCTCTCCGGTCACCGCCTGCTGTGCATCGACGAGTTCGAGCTGGACGACCCGGGCGACACCGTCCTGGTGTCGACCCTGCTCGGCAGGCTGGTCGACGCGGGCGTCGCGCTCGCCGCCACCTCCAACACCCTGCCGGGCAAGCTCGGCGAGGGCCGGTTCGCGTCCGTCGACTTCCTGCGCGAGATCCAAGGCCTGTCCGCGCACTTCCGCTCGCTGCGCATCGACGGCGACGACTACCGCCACCGCGGCCTGCCACAGGCCCCGGCGCCGTTCTCCGACGAGCAGGTGACGAAGGCGGCGTACGCCACCGCCGGCGCCTCCCTCGACGACTTCCCGCACCTCCTCGCCCACCTCGCGAAGGTCCACCCCAGCCGCTACGGCGCCCTCACCGACGACCTCGCGGCCGTCTGCCTCACCGACGTGCAGCCGGTGCCCGACCAGTCGACCGCGCTGCGGCTCGTCGTCCTCGCGGACCGGCTCTACGACCGTGAAGTGCCCGTCCTGGCCTCGGGGTTGCCCTTCGACCAGCTGTTCAGCGAGGAGATGCTGAACGGCGGCTACCGCAAGAAGTACTTCCGCGCGATCTCCCGCCTCACCGCGCTGGCCCGGGACGCCAAGGACCTCGTCAAAACCGCTTAGTTCACGCCAGCCCAGGCGCGGTTTTCACGCTCTCTCGCATCGGAAACGCTGCGTTAACCCTGCAAACAACTTCACCGGGTTACCGTGTCACTTGACCAGCCGTTGACCTGGCCTTGGTCTGTACTAGGAACACGAACGGGCTGAAGGGGGGCGCATGTTCCGAGGTAAGACGGCTCGGACCGTCGTCATGCTCCTCACTGCCGTCCTGTTCGGTCTTCAGTTCTTCGCATCCATGGAATCCTTCGCACCCGCGCACACAGTGCGTCATGCGGAGGCCAAGACACAGCCAGGGTTCAAGCTCAGCGGCAAGGCCCTGCGCGCCGAGACGATCACGTTCCGCGACTGCGGCGCCTCCGGGGCTCCCACCGTCCCGCTGCGCCTGCGCGACCGTTACCGCTCCGCCGACTGCGGGCCGGAGACACCCGAGCGCCCGCTCCTCACCGAGGACCCGGCCGCCGTACGCACGCCGATGGCGCCCGGCACGGCGCGGCACCGCACATCGAGATCCTCGACAGCACACACTCCGGCGGCACTTCAGGTCTTCCGCTGCTGAGAGCTGAGCAGGCAGTCCCTACCCCCACGCACACTGTCATGCAAGCCCGACGCGCCCAGAGGGCGCGCCAGGAGGAACAAACACGCCATGCAGCCCCTCATCGACAACGCCCGTACGTTCGGACAACGCCCTGAGGAGTTCGCCAAACTCGCTGAAGGCCAGTCCCCGCAGGTGCTGTTCATCACCTGCTCCGACTCCAGGGTCGTCCCGGCCCTGATCACGGGCGCCCGCCCCGGCCAGCTCTTCGAGCTGCGCACCGCCGGCAACATCGTGCCGCCGTACGCCTCCGGCAACCCCACCAGCGAGGAGGCCACCATCGAGTACGCCGTGGAGGTGCTCGGCGTCCAGGACGTCGTCGTCTGCGGCCACTCCCACTGCGGTGCCGTCGGCGCACTGGTGCGCGGCGACGACCTCGCCGCCGTCCCGGCCGTACGCGACTGGCTCGCGCACGCCGCCGACGAACCCGCCCCGAGCGACACCGCCGACCCGACGGTCGCCGGAGCCGTGCAGAACCACGTGCTCGCCCAGTTGCTGCGACTGCGCTCCTACCCTTGTGTGGAGCGGCGGTTGGCGGACGGACGGCTGCGGGTGCACGGCTGGTACTACGAGGTGCACACCGGTGCCGTGCTCGAACACAGCGCGGACACCGACCAGTTCGAGGCCCTGTGAGTCGCGCCATGGACCTGAAGAAGAACAACTCGAAGAAGAACGACCCGAAGAAGAACGACGCCACGCCCAAGTTCCCTTATCTACGGCAGGACTTCGCGGCCTCGCTCGTCGTGTTCCTGGTCGCGCTCCCGCTCTGCGTGGGCGTGGCCGTCGCCTCCGGTGTACCGGCCGAACTCGGCCTGGTCACCGGCATCGTGGGCGGGATCGTCACCGGATTCATGCGGGGCAGCAGCCTCCAGGTGTCCGGGCCCGCCGCCGGTCTGACCGTGCTGGTCTTCGAGGCGGTGCGGGAGTACGGGCTGCCCGCTCTCGGAGTCATCGTGCTCACCACCGGTGTGCTCCAGATCGCCATGGGCGTCCTGAAGTTGGGGCGCTACTTCCGGGCCATCTCGGTCTCGGTCGTCGAGGGCATGCTGGCCGGCATCGGACTGGTGCTGATCGCCGGGCAGTTGTACTCGGTGGCGGGGGCGAAGGCCCCCGCCTCGGGTCTTGACAAGATAGTCGAGCTGCCCGGAGCGCTCGTCGACGCCGTCGGGAGCACCAAGGCGCTGGCCTCGCTCGCGCTGGGCGCCGCCACCATCGCCGTGCTGGTGCTGTGGAAGCGGATGCCGGCCAAGGTGCGTACGGTGCCGGGTCCGCTGGCCGCCGTAGGACTGGCGACGTTCGCGACGCTCGCCTTCGGGCTGCCTGTCGCGACCGTCGAGGTGCAGGGGCTGCTCGGTTCGTTGCAGCCGCCGCCGCTGAGCGCGTTCGGTGAGCTGGCGCACGTCGGTGTGCTGGGCACGATCGTCGCGTTCACGTTGATCGCGTCCGCCGAGTCGCTGTTCAGTGCGGCGGCCGTGGACCGGCTGCACTCGGGTCGACGCACCGAGTACGACAAGGAGTTGGTGGCGCAGGGCGCGGGCAACGCGCTGTGCGGGATGCTCGGCGCGCTGCCGATGACCGCGGTGATCGTGCGCAGCGCGGCGAACGTGCAGGCGGGCGCGCGGACGAAGGCGTCCCGGGTGCTGCACGGCGTATGGCTGCTGCTGTTCGCCGCGCTGCTGCCGAACGTCCTCGCGTACATCCCGATCCCGGCCCTGGCGGGCATCCTGGTGCACGCCGGCGCCAAGCTGATCCCGGTCCGGGAGATCGTGTCGCTGTGGCGTGAGCACCGGGGCGAGGCGCTGATCCTGGTCGTCACGGCCCTGTCGATCGTCGCGGTCAGCATGTTCGAGGGCGTCCTCATCGGCCTCGCGCTGGCCGTCGCGAAGACGGCGTGGGAGGCCTCGCACATCAAGCTGGAGGTCGTCGACAAGGGCGCGGGCCCCGTACAGGCGTACCTGTCGGGCAACGCGACCTTCCTGCGGCTGCCGAAGATCCTCGACAGTCTGGAGGCGCTCCCCCAGGACCGGCCGGTCGAACTCCACCTCTCCGGCCTGCACCATCTCGACCACGCCTGCCGTACGGCCCTGGAGAACTGGGCGGAGCGGCACAGCGCGGCCGGTACCGAGCCGGTGAAGGTCACGGCGCTCGAGGTCACTGCCGTGAAGTAGCGGCGGCGGTGCCTGCTCCGGAGTGATCGTGGCCCCGGAGCAGGCACCGGGCATACCCTTGCAGGAGCAGACAGAACGGCCTCTCGGTAAGGGGGTCAGGATGCTCCAGGAACTGCTGGTGGCGGGCGCGGCGGCCGGTTCCGCGTGCGTGGTCTACGTCGCCGCCGCGGCCAGGGTCGTCAAGCAGTACGAGCGCGGGGTCGTCTTCCGGCTCGGGCGGGTGGCCGGCGAGGTGCGGGGGCCCGGCTTCACCACGGTCGTCCCGTTCGTGGACAAGCTCCGCAAGGTCAACATGCAGATCGTGACGATGCCGGTCCCCGCGCAGGAGGGCATCACCCGCGACAACGTGACCGTGCGCGTCGACGCGGTCGTCTATTTCAAGGTCGTCGACGCGGCCGACGCGATCGTCAAGGTCGAGGACTACCGGTTCGCCGTCTCGCAGATGGCACAGACGTCACTGCGGTCGATCATCGGCAAGAGCGACCTCGACGATCTGCTCTCCAACCGCGAAAAGCTCAACCAGGGCCTGGAGTTGATGATCGACAGCCCGTCCATCGGCTGGGGCGTGCAGATCGACCGCGTCGAGATCAAGGACGTCTCCCTGCCCGAGACGATGAAGCGCTCGATGGCCCGGCAGGCCGAGGCCGACCGCGAACGCCGGGCCCGGATCATCAACGCGGACGCCGAGTTGCAGGCCTCCAAGAAACTCGCCGAGGCCGCCGAGCAGATGTCCGAACAGCCCGCCGCACTCCAACTCCGCCTGCTGCAAACGGTGGTGGCGGTCGCGGCCGAGAAGAACTCGACACTCGTGCTCCCCTTCCCGGTCGAGCTGCTGCGCTTCCTGGAGCGGGCGCAGCCTCCACAACCGCCTCCGGCCGCGCCACCGCCCGCTGTGGAGAAGTAGGGCCGGTCCGGCGGAGCAGCTCGCGGGAGAGTCCGGACCCCGCTCGCTGACTGGCGGGCCCCGCCCCCGCGCCGCAGGATCGAGGGAGCCGACCGAAGGGGTGCCCCATGGCCAAGAAGGGCGCGAAGCGCGAGAACGGGAAGAAGAGCGGGCCGCCCGCCCTCACCGAGCTGCTGCGCGTCCCCGCCGGCCGGCCCGTCGACCTCTCCTCCTACGACGCCACGGCCACCCCCGGCGGCCCCGCCGACAAGACCGCCGGCCTCAAGGACACCGCCCGGATGGGCGAGCACCTGGCCGATCTACAGGAACGCCTGTGGGCGGCGAGCACGGCCGGCGACGGGCGCCGCCTGCTCCTGGTCCTCCAGGGCATGGACACCAGCGGCAAGGGCGGCACGGTCAAGCACGTCATCGGCCTGTTCAACCCCTCCGGCTGCCGGATCCGCGCCTTCAAGGCGCCCACCCCCGAGGAGCGGAAGCACGACTTCCTCTGGCGCATCAAACGCGCGCTCCCCGACCCCGGCGAGATCGGCATCTTCGACCGCTCCCACTACGAGGACGTCCTCATCGCCCGCGTCCGCGAACTCGCCCCGCACCGCGAGATCAACGACCGCTACACCCGGATCAACCGCTTCGAGAAGTCCCTGACCGACGACGGCGTGACCGTCGTCAAGTGCTTCCTCCACATCTCCTACGACCAGCAACGCCGCCGCCTGCTCGAACGCCTCGACAACCCGGACAAGCACTGGAAGTTCAACCCCGGCGACATCGAGGAACGCGCGCTCTGGCCCGCGTACCAGCAGGCGTACGAGATCGCCCTCGACCGCTGCTCCACGCCGGAGGCCCCCTGGTACCTGATCCCGGCCGACCGCAAGTGGTACCGCAACTGGGCGGTCAGCCGCCTCCTCCTGGAACACCTGACGGCCCTGGACCCGCAGTACCCGAAGGCGGACTTCGACGTGGCCAAGTGCCGGGAGCAGCTGCTGAGTTCGGGCTGAGCGGGGACCGGTACGGTTCACCCATGGCATGGCGGGGACCGACGTATCGGACAGTGGACGGGGAACGGATCGACGGGGTCTGGTGCCACATCTGGCGGCGAACCGACTTCAGTGGCGAGTACTACGTCGACGATCTCGTTCTGTACGCCGACGGGAGCGTTTCCTGCGGTGCCGAGGATCTGCTCGGCCTGAAGAGGCTTCTGGACACGGGCCGGTTGGCGCTGACGCCTCCCGACGCTCCCGTCAAGCTGGATGAGCGGTCGAAGTGGGAGTCCCGGTGGGGCGAGCCGCGTACTCAGGAGAGTTTTCTGCTGGAAGTCGCCGACCGGGTCGAGGAGTTAAGCGGTCGGCCGACCGCCGCTCGGCGCTGCTGGGATACCGCGGAGCGCTACGCCCGGGAGCCGAGTGAGGCGAACCGGGAGCTGTTGCGGGCGGCGTATCTCGCCGTGCCGCAGCACCTGCGCATCTTCGTGCTCGGCGACATGGACCTCCAGGACCGTCCGCTGCGGATCCTCCTCACCGACGTGGGCGCGCATGTCGACGGGGACGGCCCCCTGGTGACCACGGAGATGCACGAGAGCGGGCTGGAGTACTTCCGCCGCCAGGCGGAGGCGATCGCGGCGGCCGAGCAGCAGCGCGCCGCGCTCCACGCCGACGACCCGGTCACGGCCGGGCGGGCGACCGTCACCTCGCACCACACCGTCTACCCCCGGGGCTGGCCGGCCGAGCCGGGCCTGTTCGTGCTGCGGAACGACTTCCCCGCGCCCATCGCCTACGACGGCGAGACGTACGCGTCCGTCCTGCACGGCTACTGGGCCCTGTCCGCCGCCGACCCCGCCGACCGTGCCCGTATCCGCGAGGCGCCCTCTGCCCGGGACGCGCAGGAGCTGGGCGGCCGGGTCGTACGGCGGGACGGCTGGACCGGGCTGCGGCTCGCGGTGATGGCCGGGCTGCTGCGGGCCAAGTTCACCCAGCATCCGGACCTCGCGGCGGTCCTGCTCGGCACGGAGGACGCGCGCATCAGCTACACCGGCTACTCGGACGCGCCGTTCTGGCTCCACGCCCGCGACGACCGGGGGCGCAACTGGGTGGGCCGGCTGCTGGAACTGGTCCGGTCGGAACTCGTGCTGGCGCAGGAGACGTAGGGAACCCGCCGGACACACGGAATCCGCCGGAAGCGGGGAGCCCAGGGGACGCAGGGCGCCCGAGCAGCGCATATAACCAATTAATCCCTTTTGCTGCGTTACGTTCGCTCGGTGATCATTCGAGTACGACGAGTCGCCGCCGCCTGTGCACTCGGCGCCGCGCTCACCGCCTGCGGGGCCCCCTCGGCGCCCCACGCCAGCCGTCCGGCGCCCAGCGCGCCCACCGCCGCCGTCTCGCGGCCGCCCACGATCGCGCCCGGCCCCGCCGGTCTGACCCCGGTCTTCAAGAACGGTCCGCGGGTGGACGGCAAGACCGTCGCGCTGACCTTCGACGCCGACATGACCGCCGACCAGGGGCCGCGCGCGGCGGCGGGCGAGCACTTCGACAATCCGCAGCTCATCGCCACGCTGCGCACGCTGAAGGTGCCGGCGACCGTGTTCATGACGGGACGGTGGGCCGACGAGTACCCGGCCGAGGCCCGCGCCATCGGACGCGACCCACAGTTCGAGATCGCCAACCATTCGTACAGCCACTACGCCTTCACCGGCGACTGCTACGGCCTGCCGACCGTCGCCCCGGACCGGATGAAGGCCGATGTGGAGCGGGCGTACACCGCTTTCAAGAAGGCGGGCGTGCCGAACGCGATGCCGTACTTCCGCTTCCCCGGCGGGTGTTACGACCGGCAGGCGCTGAAGACGCTGAGCGCGGTCGGTGTCACGGCGGTGCAGTGGGACGTGGTGAGCGGCGACGCGTTCGCGACGGACTCGGACGCCGTGGCCCAGCAGGTGCTGGAGGGTGTGAAGCCCGGCTCGGTCGTCGTCATGCACTGCACGCGCAGCGCCGCCCCGGCGACCGAACGGGCCGTCCGCATGATCGTGCCCGAGCTGCGGAAGAAGGGGTACCGGTTCGTCAAGGTCTCCGAGCTGATCGGGGCGACCGACCGGCACCGCTGAGGTCGGCTGAAGTTCGCGCGCTCCTCGTACGCTGGTCGCATGAGCGACGAAGAGCCGGCGCCGGCGTACGCGGAGTGTGTGCTGTGCCGGGAACCGACCGAGTACCCGGAGTCGTACAAGGGGATCACGCTGTGCCCCGTCTGCGAGTGGCAGGAGGCACAGCGCACCGCCTGTTCAGGGTGAACGGCGGGAGGTGAGCGCCCTGGTCGCGGCGGCCGCGGCCAGGGGCAGGTACGCCTCGGCGGTGAAAGGGAGTGCTTGGGGGAAGCGTTCGGGGACGTATGCCGTGCGGGGGCGGCCGGTGACCTTGCCTTCCGTTGGGGCGTCCATGCGGGCGAGGAGGCGGAGGAGGGTGGATTTGCCGGTGCCGTTGGGGCCGTCTACGCGGGTGAGGGTTCCGGGGGCCGACTCCAGGTCTACTCCGCGGAGGATCCAGGGGCCGTGGATTCCGTAGCGGCGGCCGACGTTGTTCAGCCGTAGATCGCTTCGCATCGGGGGATTCTCTCGCAGGAGAGGTCGGGTGAACATGTCGTTCGGCGACTGCGGGTTCGTTGTGGCTGGTCGCGCCCACGCGGCGGAGCCGCACAATGTCACAGCCCCGCGCCCCTTAGGTAGATCCCCCTTGGCGGTGCTTTTAAGAGCCGCTCCTTTGCCTGGCAAACTAGGGGTGTGACCAGTGATTCCATCGTGCCCGGCGACAGTGCCGACCCTTTCCGCAACGAGCCCACCTCTCGCGACGAGGCTCCGCAGTTCGTGTTGCCCCTGGTCGTGCGGATCGAGCGGGATGCTCCCCCGGCGCGTACCGATGCGCTGGAGACGGCCGCGCGGGCTGTGCTGACGATCCTCAGTGATGAGCGGGCCGTCGGGGACGGGGAGTGGGCGCAGGTCATGACGGACTGGCAGGACGCGCGGATCCGGAAGGTGGTCCGGCGGGCGCGGGGAGCCGAGTGGCGGCGGGCCGAGGCGCTGCCGGGCATCACGGTGACCGGCAAGTCCGCGGAGGTACGGGTCTTCCCGCCCGTTCCGCTCGACGGCTGGCCCAAGGACCTGGCCCGGCTCCAGGTCTCCGGCACCGACCTCGACGACCCCGAACCGCCGACCGACGCGGACCTCACGGCACCGGTGATCTGGCTGAACCCCGACCTCGACATGTCGGCCGGCAAGACGATGGCCCAGACCGGCCACGGCGCCCAACTGGCCTGGTGGGAACTGTCGGACGAGGACCGGACCGCCTGGCGTCAGGCGGGCTTCCCGCTCTCCGTCCGCACCGCCGCCCCCGCCCGGTGGGCCGAACTCACCAGCAGCGGGCTGCCGTTGGTCAGGGACGCGGGCTTCACGGAGATCGCGCCGGGCTCGGCCACCGTCGTGACGGAGCATCCGGCGCTGCGGCGACGAGGCTGAGCCGGCGCGCGCGACCGAGGCGCCCGCGCCGACCGTCGCGGAAGTCATACGGCCGTGTCGGCGGCCTGCCCGGCCGGATCGGAGCCTGACCGGGCGGGGCGACGGCCGGTCGCCGACGCCCCTTCGGGGCCGCGTGATCTTCGTCCGCCCGCTCAACTCGGCGCCGCCGCCACCTCCTCCTCGCCCTCGGGTGCCTCCTCCGTTGCCCGGGATCTGGCGTCGCGGCGGTCCAGCCAGCTCAGCACCGGCACCGTCATGATCGTGGTGACCAGGGCGACAAGGACGAGCGCGGTGAACAGCTCCTCGCTGACGATGCCGGCCGACAGCCCGATGTTGAGCGCGATCAGCTGCATGAGACCTCGGGCGTTCATCAGGGCGCCGACCCTGACGGCCACCGGGCCGGGTTCGCCGCGCAGCCGGGCGGCGGCCCAGCAGCCGCCGAACTTTCCGGCCACAGCCAGGACTACCGCGGCCGCCCCGAACAGCAGGACGGGCGGGTCGGAGAAGACGTCGAACCGGGTGTTCAGGCCCGAGTAGGTGAAGAACATCGGCACGAACACCACCTGGGTCACGGACTGGGTGGTCCGCACCAGCCGTTCGGACGCCTCGCCGCGCGGCATGGCCATCCCCACGCAGAACGCCCCGAACACGGAGTACAGGCCGCTGATGTCCGTGAACCAGGCCGCGCAGAACAGCAGGGCGACCGTGAAGAGGAGCCGGGTGTCGTCGCCGAGGCCCGGGCGGTTCACGATCCAGGCCAGCAGGCGGCGCCCCAGCAGGAGCAGTACGGCGACGAACAGCAGGGTGCCGCCGACGGCCTCCAGGATGGGCCGCACCTTGCCCGAGGCCACGCTCAGCACGCCCGCCAGCATGATCCAGGCCACGGCGTCGTCCGTGGCCCCGGAGGCCAGGGCGAGCGAGCCGAACCGCGATCCGGCCAGCCCGCGTTCGGTGATGATCCGGGCCAGCATCGGGAAGGCGGTGATCGCCAGCGCGACGCCGACGAACGCCGCCGTCACCCAGACCGAGACCCCGTCGACGAAGATGCCGACATGGCCGTGGGCCACGAGGGTCAGTCCCACGCCCAGGGTCAGCGGGATCGCCACCCCCGCCGAGGAGACGGCGACGGCGGTGCCGGCCAGGCCGCGTCCGGCGTGCGCCCGGAACTCGTAGCCGGCACCGAACATGAGAGCCACCAGACCGATCTGGCCGGCCACGTACAGCACCGGCTTCAGCTCGGGCGGGAAGACGTGGGCGGAGGCCCCGGGGGCGATCAGCCCGAACAGGGAGGGGCCGAGCAGTACCCCGGCGATCATCTCGCCGACCACGGGCGGCTGGCCGAAACGGCCGGCCACCAGGACGACCACACGGCAGGTCAGCAGAATCACGACGACGGCCAGGAAGAAGACGGGAGCGAGCTCCACGGGAGTCATGGTCTCGTTCCTCTCAACGGCCGGCTGGGACGGAGGTGGCGGAGCCGCCGGACGAGGCGGCGAAGTAGTTCCGGCACAGGCCCTGGCGCCGGGCGTCCCACACCATGTAGCTGCCGAGGACGAGCTGGACGAGGCTGCGCCAGACGCCCTCCCAGCTGTCGGCGAGGCGCATCACCGCGAGCCGGGTTCGGCTGCGGACCTCGGCCCCGGTGCGCGGGATCAGCAGGCAGGGACCGCGGCTGGGCAGCGAACGGGTGTGTTCCGCCGAGGAGTCGAGCCGGAAGCGGCGCAGGACCTCCTCCGCCGCGACCCGCATGGTGAGGACGGCGAAGCCGCGCGCCGGGCAGGGACGGTTGGCGGTCACCCCGAACGGGATGAAGGCCGAGGGCCTGGTGTCCGGGTCCAGCCACCGGTCCGGGTCGAACGGGTCGCCTCC
The DNA here is from genome assembly GCF_048158785.1 of Streptomyces colwelliae. Taxonomy (NCBI): domain Bacteria; kingdom Bacillati; phylum Actinomycetota; class Actinomycetes; order Kitasatosporales; family Streptomycetaceae; genus Streptomyces; species Streptomyces colwelliae. Next base: position 18,452 of record NZ_JBLTJC010000166.1, read on the forward strand.
GGACCCCTGGTACTCGGGGTAGTTGAACAGCAGGACCGAACCGGCCGGGATGGGGTCGCGCCCGTCCCGGGGGATCTCCCCCGAGGTGATCCGGTGGGCCACTCCGAAGAGCGGGAAGTGCTGGAGCGTCTCGTTGATCACCCGGTCCAGGAGGTCCGGTCCCTCCCCTCCGGACGCCAGCCGGTCCTGCACCGGCCGGTGGGTGGCGAGGGCCAGCAGCAGATGGGCCATCGCCTCCGACATCTGCACGACCGCCGTGTTGAAGAACGTGCCCTGGAGGTAGTACGCCTGCTCTCGCGGGGTGAGTGTGGCCGGCAGCGGGCCGGGGGGCGGGTCGTGCGCGAGCCTGTCCCGCAGGTGGGCCGTGAGGCGGGCCCGGCGGTCCATGTGGCGCAGGCCGGTGCACTTCAGGGCGCTGACCACGTCGTCAGCGTTCGCGGTGATCAGGTCCCGGACGTGCCGTGGACAGGGGGCGCGGAAGACCACCTCGTAGTAGACCTCGGCCCAGACGGGCATCATCAGGTCGCGCAGTCTGACCCGGTGCACGCGCGCGTGGCCGTCGAGTTCGTCGAGCACCCGGCGGGTGCAGCGGCCGACCAGCTCCGTCCACCGCTCACGGGACAGCCCGGCCAGGATCTGCCGGGTGGTCCGGGCCACGTCGTCGTAGCGCGGTCCCGGCTCCAGGTGCTCCTGGTGCACCTCCGGGCCCGGCGACAGCCAGTACCAGAACAGGTCGGAGAGCGCGGCGCCCCGGCTGCGCCCGTTGGCCGCCGGATGCCCGTACACCTTCTTGAACTCCTCGGCGGGCACCTCCTTGCCCGGAGCCCGGACCCCTTCCTCGCCGCCCACCCGGGCGAAGATCCGCACCCGCAGCGCGATCACGGTCCTGGGCAGCCAGTACGGCAGACCGGCCACCAGGGCCACGGCCAGACCCAGAACGAGCCAACCGGTGGGGCTCACGCGACCACCCCGCCGAATCGTCGGTCCGCCCCCGGTGTCACGGCGGGACCAGGGACGGGACCCCACGCGGGCATCCGGACCAGATCGGGTGTCAGATCGGCGAGTCCGGAGGCCCCGCACAGGGCCAGGGTGTCGTCGAGTTCGTCCCGCAGCAGTTCGAGGAGACGCCGTACGCCCTTCTCGCCGCCCTCGGCCAGCGCCCACATCACGGGCCGGCCGATGCCCACGGCGGACGCGCCGAGCGCCAGTGCCTTGACCGCGTCGGTGCCGCGCCGTACGCCTCCGTCCAGCACGACCGGGATACGGCCCTCGACCGCGGCGAGGATCTCGGGCAGCAGCTCCAACGTGGCGGGGACGGTGTCGAGTTGACGGCCTCCGTGGTTCGACAGCAGCAGCCCGTCGACACCGTGGCGGACCGCGAGCCGGGCGTCCTCGGGGTGCAGGACACCCTTGAGCAGGATGGGCAGCGCGGTGGTGCGGCGCAGCCAGTCGATGTGTTCCCAGTTCAGTTCGGGGGACATGGCGATCTGCCGTACGTGGCCGCGCTCTCCGTCGCGCAGGTCCACCAGGTTCTCGCAGCGCAGGCCCGGCGGCAGGTCGTGGAAGCCGTTGCGCCGGTTGCGCTCGCCCGCGCCCAGCACCGGGGAGTCCACGGTGACCACGAGCGCGGAGCACCCCGCGTCGGTGGCCCGCCGCACCAGCGCCTCGGTGATGTCCAGGTCGGGCTGGATGTAGAGCTGGAACCACAGTGATACGTCGTCTCCGGCCGCGCGCGCCGCGTCGGCGATCTCACCCACCGCCACCGTGGACGCCATGGCCACGATCATGATCGCGCCGGCGGCCGCAGCGGCCCGAGCGGTTGCCAACTCCCCTTCAGCATCGACCAGTTTGTGGAAGGCGGTCGGGGAGAGCAGGACCGGCAGGCTCGCCCGGCTGCCGAGCAAGTCGATGCCCAACTCCCGTTCGGCACTTCCCCGCAGCACCCGGGGCAGCAGTTGCAGCCGCCCGAACGCCGCCTCGTTGGCCCGTACGGTGATCTCGTCGCGTGCCCCGCCGGCGATGAAGTCGGCGTACACGGGGTCCAGTTCGGAGCGCGCCGCGGTCTCGAAGTCGCGGACGGTGTACTGCATGCCGCTCACCGCCCGGCGCGGCTCGGCCGGCGGGCCTGCTCGCGGGCGAAGAACTCGACCAGTGGGGCGTGGTGGGCCTCCGGGTGGTCCCAGTGGTTCTCCAGGTTCTCGGCCATGTGATGGGTGCCGAGAAGTTCACCGCCGCCGTGGTGGCGGATCACCGGGTGGAGGTACGCCGCGTCGAAGGCGTCGTCGACCGAGTTCTGGGCGGTGCGGCGCACGGTGATGTCGAAGGGGTCGACCTTGTCGTGGTCGGGGCCGTACTCCAGGGTGACGGTGAAGTAGTCGCCGCTGTCGGAGAGTTGGCGTTCGTGGGCGTACGCGACCGGCACCTCCTCGTGGTACCTGGCCGGTTCGCCGGGCGGTGTGACGATCAGGTCCCCGATGACCCCGAACTGCTGCCACAGTGCCGAGCTGCGGTTGACCCGGGCCACCACGGCGTCCGCCAGCGCGGCCGGGTCGCTCTCCAACTCCCGATGCGGCCAGGGCTGTTCGTGATGGCGTTCGCCGAGGATGCGGCCCAGGGCCCGTACGGCGTACCGGAAGCCGTGGATGAAGCCACCGGTGGACTTCTTGAAGTCTCGCTGCTGCATGAGCGTTCCGGCGAAGTAGAGGCCGGGCACATTCACCGACTCGTACGCCGGGGAGAGTTCGGCGAAGCGGTCGTCGATGACCAGGGCGGGGCCGCACTCCGGGTCGAACACCGAGGCGTCGAAGCGGAATCCGGTGCAGACGATCACCCGGTCGTAGCGCAGTTCCTTCACGACCTCGTCGGCCCGGGAGAAGCTGAAGCGGACGCGGTACATGCCGTCGGGGTCCTTCTCGACGGACAGCACGTTTCCGTCCAACAGGGCGTTCTGGGACTTGAGTTGGTAGGTGTCGAGGAAGTTGTTGTTGACCGCGCGGAGATGACCGACGTAGTGGCTGTTCCAGGCCATGCGGACCGAGTGCGGGCCGGCGACATGGATGACCGCGGCCGTCTCGACAAGGTTGTCAGCGGTCTCCAGGGCGGAGTTGCCCTTGCCGATGATCAAGACGCGCCGGTCGATGAAGTCCTCGGGGTCCACGGAGACGACGGAGTAGTCCTCGGCCGTCTCGATACCGGGGATGTCCGGGGTGTTGGGCCGGGTCAGTCCGGTGGCCATGATCAGCCGGCGGGCGCGGTGTTCGTGACCGTGCTGATCGGTGACGGCGAAACCGTCCTCATCGCGCCGGATCCGCTCCGCCCGGGTGTCGTAGGCGATGTCCAGTTTGAACGTCTCGGCGAAATCGGCGAGATAGCGCACCAGGTCGTCGGCGTGCGGGAAATAGCGCTTGCTGTAACGGCTGAAGAGCAGGTCCGGGTCCGGGGACAGCAGGGAGTTCCAGTCCATCCGGAGGTTCAGTTCGGGATCGTCGGTGCCGTTGTACACCTTGTTGATGGAGATCAGCTTGCGGTGACGGGGGAAGGTGCCGAAGAACGTGCCGGGAGCCTGACCGCTCTCCAGGATCCGGTATCCGTGCCCGGCCGCCTGGAGCAACTGCCCGAGCTGGAGCCCGGCGGGACCGGCACCGACCACGAGGTAATCCAGACGCTCACTGTGCGTGGAGTTCACTGAACTCTCCTTCTGCTCCGGGCGGGGACATGCCTGGAGGAGGGTCTTCGAGGAGGCGTACGGCGGCTCCGTGTGGGCCCGCAAGGACGGCGAGGCGGTCGCGGGGCTCGCGCACAAGGCGGACGGGCGGATGCCGACCGTGTGGACGGTGTACTTCGCGACGCCGGACGT
>NZ_JBLTJC010000167.1:0-21978 GCF_048158785.1 Streptomyces colwelliae
CGCGCCTTCGGGCCTGATGCATGGGCTTCAGGCTAGTCGCGCTCCGCTGAAAGCGCGCTGAGGAGCGCCGCGAAATCCACGGCGACGAAGAAGGCGACCGCTACGAAAACGGCGTCTACGAAGGTGACGTCTACGAAAGTGGCGTCTACGAAGGCGGCGATTACGAAGGTGACGGCCGTCCCGAAGGCTACGGACACGAAGAAGACGGCCGTGAAGAAAACGGCTGCGAAGAAAGCGGCCGTGAAGAAGACCGCGGCTCCTGAGAGCGCGTCAGCGAAGAGCGGCCCTACGAAGAGCACCACCAGTGCGAAGAGCGGCTCCACGAAGAGCACCACGGGTATGCAGAGCACCACGGCCACGAAGAGCACGAAGAGCGTTACGGGAACCAAGAGCACGACCGGTACGAAGAGCACTGCGGGAACCAAGAGCACGACCGGTACCAAGAGCACGACCGGTACGAAGAAGAGCGCGGCCAAGAAGGCAAAGGCGGGCGCGGCGCAGGCCGCGGAGCAGACGGGAGCCACGACGGTGGTTGCGAAGAAGACTCCTGGCACGGCCACGGCGGCGAAGACCGCGGTTCCCAAGGCGCGGCTCGCCGCGGCGGCGGGCCCGGGGGAGCTCGCGGTGCGCCCCGGCGAGGACCCCTGGACGCCCGAGGAGGTCGAGGAGGCCCGCACCGAGCTGCAGTCCGAGGCGGCGCGGCTGAGCGAGGAGATCACGTCCACCGAGCAGGCCCTCGCCGGTCTGATGCGGGACTCCGGGGACGGTGCCGGCGACGACCAGGCCGACACCGGCACCAAGAACATCACGCGCGAGAGCGAGATGGCGCTGGCCGCCAACGCGCGCGAGATGCTGATCCAGACCGAGCGCGCCCTGGGGAAGCTGGACGCCGGCACCTACGGCCTGTGCGAGAACTGCGGCAACCCGATCGGCAAGGCCCGCATGCAGGCTTTCCCCCGGGCCACCCTGTGCGTCGAGTGCAAGCAGAAGCAGGAACGCCGGTACTGACGCGGTACCGACGCCGGTACTGAGGCTCCCCACAGGTGTGCCGTACCCTCATCCAGAGTTAGGTACCTAGGTCGAGGGACTCACGTGGCAGAGGCGGAGCGCATCATCGGTACGCCGGATACCCCAGAGGCGGCGGGGGCCGAGCCGGAGCAGGGCGACACCGCGTCGCCCCCCAGGGGCAGGCGCCGGATCGCCGTGCTGTTCGTGGTGGCCGCCTTCGCGTACACCCTCGACCTGGTCAGCAAGCTGCTCGTGGTCGCCAAGCTGGAGCACCACGCGCCGATCGAGGTCTTCGGGGACTGGCTGGAGTTCCACGCGATCCGCAACCCCGGCGCCGCCTTCGGGTTCGGCGCTGCCTTCACGGTCATCTTCACGATGATCGCCGCCGCCGTGATCGTGGTGATCGCCCGGCTGGCGCGCAAGCTCTACAGCCTGCCGTGGGCCATCGCGCTCGGGCTGCTGCTGGGCGGTGCGCTGGGCAACCTCACCGACCGGATCTTCCGTTCGCCCGGCATCTTCCAGGGCGAGGTCGTCGACTTCATCGCGCCCAAGGGCTTCGCCGTCTTCAACCTCGCCGACTCGGCGATCGTGTGCGGCGGCATCCTGATCGTGCTGCTCTCCTTCCGCGGCCTCGACCCGGACGGCACCGTCCACAAGGACTGAGCGCCCGGGCTCAGGTAAGGCGGTGTCGGACCCGTCGGGCATACTCGACCGAGTGAGCACCGTTCCCGAGATCCGAAACCTGCCCGTGCCCGACGGCCTGGAGGGCGAGCGTGTCGACGCCGCCATCTCCCGCATGTTCGGCTTCTCCCGTACGAAGGCCGCCGAGCTGGCCGCGGCGGGGAAGGTCACGGTCGACGGCTCGGTGGTCGGGAAGTCCGAGCGCGTGCACGGCGGGGCCTGGCTGGAGGTCGAGATGCCGCAGGCGCCCGCGCCCGTGCAGATCGTCGCCGAGCCGGTCGAGGGCATGGAGATCGTCTACGACGACGATGACGTGATCGTGATCGTGAAGCCGGTCGGCGTCGCCGCCCACCCCAGCCCCGGCTGGACCGGGACGACGGTCATCGGCGGGCTCGCCGCCGCCGGGTACCGCATCTCCACGTCCGGTGCCGCCGAGCGCCAGGGCATCGTGCACCGCCTCGACGTCGGCACGTCCGGCCTGATGGTCGTCGCCAAGTCGGAGCGGGCGTACACCTCCTTGAAGCGCCAGTTCAAGGAGCGCACGGTCGACAAGCGCTACCACACGCTGGTCCAGGGCCACCCCGACCCGACCAGCGGCACCATCGACGCCCCCATCGGCCGCCACCCGAACCACGACTACAAGTGGGCGGTCACCGCCGAGGGCAAGCCGTCCGTCACGCACTACGACCTCATCGAGGCGTTCCGCGCGGCCTCCCTGCTCGACGTGAAGCTGGAGACCGGCCGCACCCACCAGATCCGCGTGCACATGGCGGCCCACCGCCACCCGTGCGTGGGCGACCTGACCTATGGTGCCGACCCGACGCTCTCCAAGCGGCTGCGCCTGACCCGCCAGTGGCTGCATGCCGTCCGGCTCGGGTTCGAGCACCCCGCCGACGGCCAGTGGGTCGAGTTCGAGAGCGGCTACCCGGACGACCTCCAGCAGGCCCTGGACCTGGTGCGCGAGGAGACCTACGCGTGACTCCGCAGCCGTACGCCGTGCGCGTCGCCGAGGACCCCGCCGACCGTGAGGCCTGCTTCGCCGTGCGCAAGGACGTCTTCGTCGTCGAGCAGGGCGTGGCCCAGGAGATCGAGTACGACGACTACGACGCCGTGGCGACGCATGTGCTCGCCGTGCGTGAGGACGGGGTGCCGCTCGGGACCGGGCGGCTGTTGTACGGCGAGGTGGCCGCGGCGAAGACCGGCGGGGATCCGACCGTGGGGTCCCTGGGGCGGCTGGCCGTCACCAAGGAAGCGCGCGGGCTCGGAGTCGGGGTCGCGCTGGTGCGGGCCATCGAGGACGCGGCACGCGCGCGTGGGCTGGCCGCCGTGGACCTGCACGCGCAGACGCACGCGCTGGGGTTCTACGAACGGCTCGGGTACGAGGCGTACGGCCCGGAGTTCGCGGACGCGGGCATTCCGCACCGGGCGATGCGGCGCGCTCTGTGACCGGCTCCATGATCGGCGCTCGGTAACCGAAGGGCGTCGAAAGAGCTGGTCGGGCAGGCGGCGTGGCAGGCTGGGGCGTCCGCTGTGTGAACGTCGAGATCCCGCCGGAGCCCTGACCGTGGATCAATTGGCCCTGCTTTTCGTCCTGTTGCTCGGGGCCGTGGTGAGCGTCCCGCTGGGGGACCGGTTCGGCCTGCCGGCGCCGGTACTCATGACCCTCCTGGGGATAGTCCTCGCGGTGGCCGACTTCGTGCCGAACGTGAACGTCCCGCCCGAGCTGATCCTCCCCCTTCTCCTCCCACCCCTGCTGTACGCGGCCGTACGGCGCACCTCCTGGCGGCAGTTCACCGCGAACATCCGGCCCATCTTCCTGCTGGCCGTGGCGCTGGTGTTCGTCACCACCCTCGCCGTGGCCGCCGTCGCCAGCGCGATCGTGCCGGGGCTGCCGATCGCCGCCGCCGTGGCGCTCGGCGCGCTGGTGGCGCCGCCCGACCCGGTCGCCGCGACCGCCGTCGCGGGCCAACTAGGCCTGCCACGCCGCCTGGTGTCGATCCTGGAGGGCGAGGGCCTCTTCAACGACGTCACGGCCATCGTGCTCTACCACGTGGCGATCGCCGCCGCCGTCAGCGGGAGCTTCGAATTCTGGCGCGCCGGGCTCGACTTCGTGCTGTCCGCCGTCGTCGCCGTCGCCGTCGGGCTGGCCCTGGGATGGGGCACGAACAAGTTGATGTCGGCCCTCGACGACGCCACCCTGCAGATCGGGCTCACCCTGCTGGTGCCGTACGCCTCGTACGTCCTGGCCGACGAACTGCACGGCTCCGGGGTGCTCGCCGTGCTCACCACCGCGCTGTTCCTGGCCGAGTACTCCCTCGGCGCCGACGACGTGCTGACCCGGCTCGCCGGGGCGACCGTGTGGGACGTCGTGGACACGCTGGTCACCGGGGTCGCGTTCGGGCTCATCGGGCTCGAACTGCACAACGCGATCCGTACGGCGTCCGGGCGGTGGGGCGAGATGCTCGGCTGGGCCGCGGCGATCGTCGGGGTCGTGGTGGTCGTACGGCTGGCGTGGCTGCTGCCGGCGACCTGGCTGACGAAACGGCTGCACGCCAAGCGGGACTACGACGAGGAGATCCCGACGTCCTGGCGGGAGACCGTGATCATGTGGTGGGCGGGGATGCGCGGGGTGGCGTCCGTGGCCCTGGCGCTGGCGATCCCGCTGACGATGGACGACGGGTCGGCGTTCCCGGACCGGGACGAGATCGTGTTCATCGCGTTCGGGGTGATCATGGCGACGCTGGTGCTTCAGGGACTCACGTTGCCGTGGCTGGTGAAGCGGCTGGGGGTACGGGCCGACACCGACAGCGAGAAGGCGTTCGAGAAGGAGCTGGCGGTGCGGGCGGCGAAGGCCGCGAAGCGGAGGCTGCGGGAGATCGAGGATGTCGAGGAGCTGCCGGAGGAGGTGTCCGAGCAGTTGTTGCGGCGGGCGTTCGACATCGGGGTGCGGATCTCTCCCGAGGTGGGGGACGGGGAGCGGCGGGAGGCGTACGAGAAGCGGGTGACGCGGGTGAAGCGGATGCGGCGGATCCAGGGGGAGATGATGAGCGCGGCTCGGCATGAGGTGCTGGCGGCGCGGAGTGAGCCGGGGGCGGATCCGGAGATCGTGGACCGGGTGCTTCGGCATCTTGACGTGCGTAGCTTGAGGTGAGGTCGTTCTCCCGCCCACGCACCGCCCGTTTACTGGTGATTGAGGGGTGGACGTCTCCTGCGGGGGCTCGGCGCCGTCGGCGGCTGCGAGTTGAGTGCTGTCGGCGGGCCGCCGTTCGAATTGGCTCGTGTTTGTCCTCGCCCTCTTTGTAGGCTCGCACCATGGCTCGCAACGTTGTGATCAGTGGTGGCGGTACGGGGATCGGGCTCGCCGCGGCGCGTGCCTTCGCGGCTGACGGGGATCGGGTGTTGCTCCTCGGGCGGCGGTTGGAGGTGTTGGAGAAGGCCGGGGTGCCGGGGGCGGTGACGTACGCCGGGGACTTGAGTGAACCCGAAGTCGTGCGCGGGGTCGGGCGGTTCGTGGCCGAGGAGTTCGGCACCGTGGATGTGCTGGTGCACAGCGCGGGCGGTACCGGGGCGTTGGAGCCGGGGAGCGCGAGCAGCGATCCGCTGGACCGTGTCGCGCACGACTGGACGGTCAACTTCCGCATCAACACCCTCAGCGCCGCGCTCCTCACCGAGGCGCTGAAGTCGCGGCTCGCGGAGCCGGGCGGGCGGGTGCTGTTCGTGAGTTCCATCGCCGCGTACCGGGGGTCGGGGAGCGGGGCGTACGGCGGGGCCAAGGCCGCGTTGCATCCGTACGCCCATGATCTGGCCCGGGATCTCGGCCCTCGCGGCATCACCGTGAACGTGGTCGCGCCCGGGTACATCGAGGACACGGAGTTCTTCGGGCCGCAGATCGCTGCCGCTCGGCGTGAGCGGCTCATCAACGACACGTCGACCGGGCGGGCCGGTACCCCTGGGGATGTCGCCGCGACCTTGCACTGGCTCGCCTCACCGGCCGCCGGGCATGTGACCTCGCAGGTGATTCAGGTCAATGGCGGGGCTGAGCGGGGGCGTTGAGGTGGGCCGGGTCAGGCGCAGGATTTGATGTGCGTGGAGTTGCTCTGCCGTAGCCGGGCTGGATCGCTTTGCAGGTGGTCCGGGGCAACGGCCATGTCGAGCAAGGGTGTTGAGGCCTCCGGAGCTGCTCAGTCGTAGCCGGTTCCAGGTCGCCTCGCAGGTCGCCTGTACCAACGGTGTTGTCCAGCATGGGTGTTGAGGCGCCCGGAGCCGTCCGACCCCGGTCCGGGGACTGTGGCCTCGTGTGCGAGGGGGTCTTGCCCAGCATGGACGCTGAACCTTTGGACCGGCTGGCCTCGCTGGTCGTCGCCGGGTCCGGGGCGCTTTGCTGGTCGTCCGGCTCAACGGTGGTGCTGGTCGGAGGTGTTGAGGCGCCCTGGGTCATTGATCCGCAGCCGCAGCCGCAGTCGGGGCCCGCCCGTATCGCTGACCGACCAGGTCAACGGCGTTGTCGAGCAAGGATGTTGAGGCCCCGGAGTCGTTCAGCCGCAGTCGGTTCTCGATCGCCTCGTAGCTCCCCCAGGTCAACAGCCCAGCCCGGCACGGACGTTGAGGCCCCGGAGTTGCTCAGCCGCCAGCCGCCAGCCGCCAGCCGCCAGCCGCCAGCCGCCAGCCGCCAGCCGCCAGCCGCCAGCCGTCAGCCGCCAGCCGTCCGGCACTCAGCCACCCGGCACTCACCGACTCCGCTCCTCCCCGGCCCCTCAGCCCCGATTCGCCCCCGGAGGTTCATGAGCCGGTCGTGTGCCCCCTCCGTTCGGGGACGGGTCCTCGCCCGGGATCGGGGCCGCGTCGGCCGTGTTGACTCGGGGGAGTGCGTAGGGGTGTTCCGTGTACAGCCAGCGGATCATCTGTTCGCGGACCGTGACGCGGACCGTCCAGATGTCGTCCGCGTCCTTCGCCGTGACCAGGGCCCGGACCTCCATGGTGTTGGGGGTGGTGTCCGTGACGACGAGGCCGTAGCTGCGGCCGTCCCAGGCCGGGCACGAGCGGAGGATCTCGCGGAGCTGTGTGCGCATCGCGTCCACCGGGGCCGAGTGGTCGACCTGGAAGTACACGATGCCGGTCATCTGCGGGGTGCCGCGGGACCAGTTCTCGAACGGCTTGGACGTGAAGTACGACACCGGCATGGTGATCCGGCGTTCGTCCCAGGTCCGTACCGTCAGGAAGGTCAGGGTGATCTCCTCGATCGTGCCCCACTCGCCGTCCACGACCACGGTGTCGCCGATGCGGACCATGTCGCCGAAGGCGATCTGCAGTCCCGCGAAGAGGTTGGCGAGAGTGGACTGCGCCGCTACACCGGCGACGATGCCGAGGACGCCCGCCGAAGCCAGCAGGGAGGCGCCGGCCGCACGCATCGCGGGGAACGTCAGCAGCATCGCGGCGACCGCCACCACGCCGACGACCGCGGCCACCACCCGCGTGATCAGCGTCACCTGGGTGCGGACCCGGCGGACCCGGGCCGCGTCGCGGGAGGCGCGGGCGTAGCGCGAGTACGACGCCTCCACGACCGCGGCCGCGATCCGGATCATCAGCCAGGCGGTGGCGCCGATCAGCACCAGGGTCAGGGTCTGGCCGATGCCGACCTGGTGCTCCTCCAGCAGCTGTGCCTTGTCGTAGGAGGCTCTGAGCAGGGCCGCGCAGAGCACCAGCTGGTAGGGGACTCGGCCTCGGCGCAGCAGGCCCCACAGCGTGGTGTCGTCGTGCCGGGCGTCCGCCTTGCGCAGCAGCAGGTCGGTGACCCAGCCGATGAGCAGCGTGAGGACGACGGAGCCGCCGATGACGATCAGCGGGCGCAGTACGTTCTCCATGTGTCCGACCGTACTGGCACGATGGCTTCATGAACATCATGCTCTTCCACTCCACGTACGGTCTCCGGCCGGCGGTGCGGGACGCCGCCGAGCGGCTGCGCGCGGCGGGCCACGAGGTGTGGACCCCGGACCTCTTCGAGGGGCGTACGTTCGAGACGGTCGAGGAGGGCATGGCCTTCAACGACGGCATCGGGAAGGACGAGCTGCTGAAGCGGGCTGTGCTCGCCGCCGCCCCCTATTCGGAGCGCGGGCTCGTCTACGCCGGGTTCTCGCTCGGCGCCTCCGTCGCGCAGACCCTCGCCCTCGGCGACGAGAAGGCCCGCGGACTGCTCCTCCTGCACGGGACCTCGGACATCGCGGCCAACGCCTCCGTCGACGACCTGCCGGTCCAGCTCCATGTCGCCGAGCCCGACCAGTTCGAGACCGACGACTGGCTCAGCTCCTGGTATCTCCAGATGGGCAAGGCGGGCGCGGATGTGGAGATCTACCGGTACGCCGGAGCCGGTCACCTGTACACCGACCCCGGCCTCCCGGATTACGACGAGGAGGCCGCCGAGGCCACCTGGCACGTGGCGCTCGGCTTCCTGGAGACCCTTTAGAAGCCTTGCCTACACGGGGTCGTACGTCCGCTCCACCCGCTGCGTGCCGCTGCGCGTCCGGTACGACCGCTCCCAGGACGAGGTCGCGGTCGCCGAGGTGCGGTCGGACAGGACGTAGTAGTCCATCTGTGCGCGGTCGGCGGTGATGTCGAGGACGCCGTAGCCGTGGCGGTCCGTGTCGACCCAGTGGACGTGCCGGTTCGCGAGCTGGATGACCGGTGCGGCGAGCGCGGAGACCGTGCCCTCGGGGACCTTCACGATGTCGTCGAGGTTGTCGGAGGTCACCGACGTGATCACGAACTCCGTCGCCGCGGACGGCGAGAGCGGGTACGTCCCGGCATCCACCGGCACATCGTTGGCCCAGGACATGTGGATGTCGCCGGTGAGGAAGACCGTGTTGCCGATCGCGTTCGAGCGCAGATGGGCGAGGAGTTCACGGCGGTCGTCGGTGTAGCCGTCCCACTGGTCGGTGTTGACGGCGAGTCCCTCCTGCGGCAGGCCCAGCAGTTTGGCGAGCGGCTTCAACAGGTCGGCGGAGAGCGCGCCGACGACGAACGGCGCGATCATCACCGAGTTGCCGACCAGTCGCCACTTGGTGTCCGATGCCTTCAACCCGGCCTTCAGCCAGTCGAGTTGGGCGCGTCCCGTGATCGTACGGTCCGGGTCGTCGACCGTACCGCTGCCCGAACTCGCCTGCTGCGAACGGAAGGAGCGCAGGTCGAGGAGCGAGAGGTCCGCCAGCTTGCCGAAGCGCAGCCGGCGGTAGGTGGTACCCGCGATCGCCGGGCGGACCGGCATCCACTCGAAGTACGCCTGTTTCGCGGCCGCTTGGCGGGCCGTCCAGGTTCCCTCGGCGCCCTCGGTGTGGTTGACCGCGCCGCCCGACCAGGCGTTGTCCGCGAACTCGTGGTCGTCCCAGATCGCTATGACCGGCGCCTTGGTGTGCAGGGCCTGGAGGTCCGGGTCGGTCTTGTACTTGCCGTGCCGGGTGCGGTAGTCGGCGAGCGTGATGATCTCGTTGGCCGGCGCGTGCTGCCGTACGACCGTGCCGCGCGCCGCGTACTCGCCGGACTTGTACTCGTAGATGTAGTCGCCCAGGTGCAGCCACGCGTCCAGGTCGCCCCGGGCCGCGAGATGACGGTACGACGCGAAGTAGCCGGCCTCCCAGTTGGCGCAGGTGACGACGCCGAAGCGCAGGCCGGTCACGTTCGCGTCCGCCGCCGGCGCGGTGCGGGTGCGCGCCGCCGGGGAGTCGGTGCCGCCCGCCGAGAAGCGGAACCAGTAGTCGGTGGCCGGTTCCAGGCCGCGGATGTCGGCCTTGACGGTGTGGTCGGAGGCGGCGGTCGCGGTGAGGGAGCCCCTGGAGACGATGGTGGTGAAGGCCTTGTCGGTGGCTACGGCCCAGCTCACCTCGGTGTCCGGACCGAGCCCTGAACCGGGCACTGCCTCGGCGGTGGGTGTCACCCGGGTCCACAGCAGGACGCCGTCCGGGAGCGGGTCCCCGGAGGCGACCCCGTGCAGGAAGGCGGGGGTCTGGGTGGCGGCCCCGGCGGGCAGCGCGGCGACGAGCGGGGCCGCGACGATGGCGACGCCGGCGGTGGCGGCCGCGGCCTTGACGACCGTACGGCGGCGCGGGGAGGGCGGGTTGACGCCCTCGGGTGCTCTGTATCGACTGGTCACGAGCGACCAGGTTACTGACCAGTATTAACGAGAGTGGGCGAACTCGTAAAAGTTCGCCCGCTGTTGTACTGCGTGTCAGGCGCCGGCTCCTGGGGCTGCCGCGGAGCGGCGGCACGCCTCGTGCGGTGGCCGCCCGGACCGGCCGGGCGATCGGGGTGCCGGTGAATCGGCGCCGGGCCGGCTGGCGGCCTTCCGGAATTCTTTCGGAGAAGACGGAACGGCCCGCCAGAGAATTGGCGGGCCGTCGCGAAAAAAGGAGTCAGCAGATGTTTACCGACCCGGACGACAAGGAAAGGTTCTCGGAGTAGATCCAGCCCTTGGTCTGGCCGCTTCCCACGCGCCCGTACACCCAGAAGTTCCCCGAGGTGTTATAGACGCCGCACCATGCGTGGAACGCTGTGCCGCCCGCCACGGACTGGGTCTGCGTACACGACGCGAACGGGCCGTTCCGCAGATGCCCCACCACGACCTTGAGCTCACCGTCGGAATTGTTCGGGCCGGTGCTCCCGCATCCATAGGTGGCCGCGCTGGCGGTAGTCGCTCCGCCTATTACGCCCCCCAGCGCCGCAGTTGTGGCGGCAACCGCCACGAGGGCTTTCTTGAACTTCATCTTTCCTCCCCGAATGGTTCATGCGTTGGTGCGGCGTCGACGTTACCTTGCTGAAGCGTTGGGTGTAAACGGCATTTTTTAATTCCAATTTGGATTGATTGCGGCGTCTCTGAGGTGAACTTGGAGGCCCTTCGTGTTTTGCGGCGGTGTGGTTCGTTTTTCGGTTTACACGTGTCAGTGCCCGTTTGGTGACGATTTCTGGAATTCGGTGCGGTGAGGGTCGGTCGAGCGCTGGAGAAAAGCGGAATGCCCCGGACCGGTTAAACGGTCCGGGGCATTCCGGTACTCAGCCCTTGAGAGCCGCGGTGATCGCCGTGTTGAAGGTGTCCACGGTCATCGGCGCGTTCGTACCGTCGGAGGTCAGCGCCTTGCCGTCCATCTTCAGGGTCGGGGTGCCGGTCACCCCGCTCTTGTCGAACGTGGCGGACATGTCCAGCGCCCACTTGTCGTAGGTGCCGTTCTTCACGGCGGTCTGGAACTTCGTGTTGTTCTTCAGCGCGGAGACCGTGTTGGCGACCTTGATGAGGTAGCTGTCGTCCTTGAACTTGTCGGTCGTCTCGTCCGGGTGGTACTTCGTCGAGTACATCGCGGTCTTGTACTCGAGGAACGCCTCGGGACTGACGTTGAGTGCCGCGCCGAGAGCGCTCAGCGCGTTCTTCGAGCCCTCGCCGCCGAGCTTGTCGTCGAGGAAGGTGGCGCCCACGTACTGGATCTTGAACTTGCCGTCCGCCACGTCCTTGTCGACTGTCGAGCCGACGGTCTGCTCGAACTGGGCGCAGATGGGGCAGCGGGGGTCCTCGTACATCACGAGGGTCTTCTTGGCGCTGGCCTTGCCGATGGTGACGATCGTGCCGTTCGTGCCGGTGGTGTTGGCCGGCTTGACGAGCTTGTCGCTCTTGGCGCTCTCCCAGTACTGGGGCTTGTTGTTCTGCACGACGGCGTAGCCGATGCCGCCGGCTATCGCGAGGACGCCGACGACCGAACCGGCGACTATGAGTTGCCGCTTGACCTTGGCGCGCTTGGCCTGGCGCTCGCGCTCCGCGCGCAGTCGCTCTCGGGCCGCCGTCTTCGCCGCCGCGCTGTTCCGCTTGCTCATGTTGGTGATCTCCATCAGGGACGCGCACGTGTGGTGCGCGGATACAGGTATGGGGGGACTGCTTGGGGGTGCTCGGGTGCGGGTGCGCGGTGTTTCAGACCGCGAGGACGAGCGAGCACGGCGGTCCACGCCGTCCCAGGGAGTGCACCAGCAGCCGCTCACGGGCGGTGGTCGTACGGTGCGTGGCGCGCGGCAGCCGGCGGGCCGGCGCGGTGCGTCGGGCCGACACCGCGGCGACGGCCAGCAGCAGCGGGCGGAAGCCCACCGCCGTCGCCGCGCGCAGCAGTTCGGACAGGGCGCGCTCGCCGCGGCGCAGATAGGCGGCCGCGAGGAGTCCGACGCCGATGTGCGCGCCGAGCAGCAGCCAGGCGGCGGTGGCGTCGGTGTGCGTGAGCAGCGCCGCCGCCTGATGGGGATCGTCGGTCATCCGGGCCAGCGAGGTGCCCACGCTGCCGCCGCTGCACAGCACGTCCAGGCCGACCGCGCGCAGTGGTCCGGCGACCGGGCCGCCCGCCCTGCCGTAGCAGGCGTGCTGGCCGGTGGTGAAGACCGTGTCGGCGGCCAGCTCCAGCGGGATCAGCAGTGCGGCGATCCTGCCGAAGCCGCGCTCGCGGCCCGCCAGCGCGTACGCGAGCACGAACACGGTGGCGGCGATCGCCGCCACCGTGCCGAACGGAAGCGGAACCCGGGACAGCAGCACGTGCGACGCGGTGCTGAGCGTCACGACCAGTGCCGTGAACAGCGCCGCGCGTACGGCCCTGAGCTGGATCCCGGATATGTCCATAGCGGAGGTGAGTCTGTCATGTGCTCCGGTAAGGCACCGCTAAAGGGTTCCTGTGAGCGTACGGATGGTTACAGACCCGGAATCCGGCCGTTGCGGAACAGGTCGACGAAGGTCTGGTGGTCGGCACGCGCGCGTGCGCCGTAGCTGTGCGCGAAGTCGACGAGCACGCCCGCGAAGCCGTCCTCGTCGGCCGCGATCGCCGCGTCGATGGCCCGCTCGGTGGAGAACGGCACCAGGGACTCGCCGGACTGGTCGTCGGCCGCCGCGTGCATCGTGGCCGTGGCCCGCCCGAGGTCCGCGACGACGGCGGCGATCTCCTCCGGGTCGTCGATGTCGCTCCAGTCCAGGTCCACCGCGTACGGCGACACCTCGGCGACCAGCTGCCCGGTCCCGCCCAGCTCGGTCCAGCCCAGCCACGGGTCCGCGTGCGCCTGGAGGGCGCGCTGCGAGATCACCGTGCGGTGGCCCTCGTGCTGGAAGTAGTCCCGGATCGCCGCGTCCGTGATGTGCCGCGAGACGGCCGGCGTCTGGGCCTGCTTGATGTAGATCACCACATCGTTCTCCAGGGCGTCGCTGTTGCCCTCCAGAAGGATGTTGTACGACGGCAGCCCGGCCGAGCCGATGCCGATGCCCCGGCGGCCGACGACGTCCTTCACACGGTAGGAGTCGGGGCGGTCAAGGGAGGACTCCGGGAGCGTCTCCAGGTAGCCGTCGAAGGCCGCGAGGACCTTGTAGCGGGTCGCCGCGTCCAGCTCGATGGAGCCGCCGCCCGACGCGAACCGGCGCTCGAAGTCGCGGATCTCGGTCATCGAGTCCAGCAGCTCGAAGCGGGTCAGCGAGCGGGCCGTGCGCAGCGCGCCCAGGAGCGGACCGTCGGCCGTGTCCAGCGTGAACGGCGGCACCTCGTCGCTCTTCGCGCCGGTCGCCAGCGCGTGCACCCGCTCGCGGTACGCGCCCGCGTACACCTGCACCAGCTCGGTGATCTGCTCGTCACTGAGCGCCTTCGCGTACCCGATCAGCGCGACGGAGGCGGCGAAGCGCTTGAGGTCCCAGGTGAACGGGCCGACGTACGCCTCGTCGAAGTCGTTGACGTTGAAGACCAGGCGGCCGTTCGAGTCCATGTACGTGCCGAAGTTCTCGGCGTGCAGGTCGCCGTGGATCCACACGCGCGAGGTGCGGTCGTCCAGGTATGGCCCGCCCCGCTTCTCAGCATCCAGGTCGTGGTAGAAGAGGCACGCCGTGCCCCGGTAGAACGCGAACGCCGAAGCCGCCATCTTCCGGAACTTCACGCGGAACGCGGCCGGGTCGGCGGCCAGGAGCTCGCCGAAGGCGGTGTCGAAGACGGCGAGGATCTCCTCGCCGCGGTGCTCGTCGTTGAGCTGCGGAACCGACATCGCTCTGTGCCTCCTGGTACGGGTGGTGCATGACCTGTGACGAGTCTGTCGTCACTTTCCAACGCTTGAAGGTACGTGGGAGTGCCCGCCTTGTGTCAGTGGCCGGGCATAGGATTCGATGCTGTCCCCCCAGACCGTCCGCTGCTCGTCGTCGACCGTTTCCCCTGGAGGCCAAGCCGTGTCAAAGCCGCCGTTCACGCACCTGCACGTCCACACCCAGTACTCGCTCCTGGACGGTGCCGCGCGGCTGAAGGACATGTTCAACGCGTGCAACGAGATGGGCATGACCCATATCGCGATGTCCGACCACGGCAACCTGCACGGGGCCTACGACTTCTTCCACACGGCGACGAAGGCCGGGGTCACGCCGATCATCGGCATCGAGGCGTACGTCGCCCCCGAGTCGCGGCGCAACAAGCGCAAGATCCAGTGGGGACAGCCGCACCAGAAGCGCGACGACGTGTCCGGCTCCGGTGGCTACACCCACAAGACGATCTGGGCGGCCAACAAGACGGGCCTGCACAACCTCTTCAAGCTCTCCTCGGACGCGTACGCCGAGGGCTGGCTCCAGAAGTGGCCGCGCATGGACAAGGAGACCATCTCCCAGTGGTCCGAGGGGCTCATCGCCTCCACGGGCTGCCCCTCGGGCGAGCTCCAGACCCGGCTGCGCCTGGGCCAGCCCGAGGAGGCACTGAAGGCCGCCGCCGAGTACCAGGACATCTTCGGCAAGGACCGGTACTTCCTGGAGCTGATGGACCACGGCATCGAGATCGAACGCCGGGTCCGTGACGGCCTGTTGGACATCGGCAAGAAGCTCGGCATCCCGCCCCTGGTGACGAACGACTCGCACTACACGTACGCGCACGAGTCGGTCGCGCACGACGCCCTGCTCTGCATCCAGACCGGCAAGAACCTCTCCGACCCGGACCGCTTCCGCTTCGACGGCACCGGCTACTACCTGAAGTCCACCGACGAGATGTACGCCGTGGACTCCTCGGACGCCTGGCAGGAGGGCTGCCGCAACACCCTCCTGGTCGCCGAACAGATCGACACCTCCGGCATGTTCGAGGCCAAGAACCTCATGCCGAAGTTTGACATCCCCGACGGCTTTACAGAGGTCACCTGGTTCAAGGAGGAGGTGCGCCTGGGCATGGAGCGCCGCTTCCCGGGCGGCATCCCCGACGACCGCCAGAAGCAGGCGGACTACGAGATGGACGTCATCATCCAGATGGGGTTCCCGGGCTACTTCCTCGTGGTCGCCGACTTCATCATGTGGGCGAAGAACAACGGCATCGCGGTCGGCCCCGGCCGTGGTTCCGCGGCCGGCTCGATCGTCGCCTACGCCATGGGCATCACCGACCTCGACCCGATCCCGCACGGCCTGATCTTCGAGCGGTTCCTCAACCCCGAGCGCGTCTCCATGCCCGACGTCGACATCGACTTCGACGAGCGCAGGCGCGTCGAGGTGATCAGGTACGTGACGGAGAAGTACGGCGCCGACAAGGTCGCCATGATCGGCACCTACGGCAAGATCAAGGCCAAGAACGCCATCAAGGACTCCGCGCGCGTGCTGGGCTACCCGTACGCGATGGGCGACCGCCTCACCAAGGCGATGCCCGCCGACGTCCTCGGCAAGGGCATCGACCTCTCCGGCATCACCGACCCCAAGCACCCCCGCTACGGCGAGGCGGGCGAGATCCGCGGGATGTACGAGAACGAGCCGGACGTCAAGAAGGTCATCGACACCGCCAAGGGCGTCGAGGGCCTGGTCCGGCAGATGGGCGTGCACGCGGCCGGCGTCATCATGTCCAGCGAGCCCATCGTCGACCACGCACCGGTGTGGGTGCGCCACACGGACGGCGTGACCATCACGCAGTGGGACTACCCGCAGTGCGAGTCGCTCGGCCTGCTGAAGATGGACTTCCTGGGCCTGCGCAACCTCACGATCATGGACGACGCCATCAAGATGGTGAAGTCCAACAAGGGCATCGACCTGGAGATGCTCGCCCTCCCGCTGGACGACCCCAAGACCTTCGAACTGCTCTGCCGCGGCGACACGTTGGGCGTCTTCCAGTTCGACGGCGGCCCGATGCGCTCCCTGCTGCGCCAGATGCAGCCCGACAACTTCGAGGACATCTCCGCCGTCTCGGCCCTGTACCGCCCCGGCCCGATGGGCATGAACTCGCACATCAACTATGCCGAGCGCAAGAACAAGCGCCAGGAGATCACCCCGATCCACAAGGAGCTGGAGGAGCCTCTTGAGGAGGTCCTCGCGGTGACCTACGGCCTGATCGTGTACCAGGAGCAGGTGCAGAAGGCCGCCCAGATCGTCGCCGGCTACTCGCTCGGCGAGGCCGACATCCTGCGCCGCGTGATGGGCAAGAAGAAGCCCGACGAGCTGGCGAAGAACTTCACCATCTTCCAGGCCGGCGCCCAGAAGAACGGCTACAGCGACGCGGCGATCCAGGGCCTGTGGGACGTCCTGGTCCCCTTCGCCGGCTACGCCTTCAACAAGGCGCACTCCGCCGCGTACGGCCTGGTCTCGTACTGGACCGCCTACCTGAAGGCCAACTACCCGGCCGAGTACATGGCGGCGCTGCTCACCTCGGTCAAGGACGACAAGGACAAGTCCGCGATCTACCTCAACGAGTGCCGCCGCATGAAGATCAAGGTGCTCCCGCCGAACGTCAACGAGTCGGTGCACAACTTCGCCGCCCAGGGCGACGACGTGATCCTCTTCGGCCTGGAGGCCGTGCGCAACGTCGGCACGAACGTGGTCGACTCGATCATCAGGTCCCGCAAGGCGAAGGGGAAGTACGGCTCCTTCCCCGACTACCTGGACAAGGTCGAGGCCGCCGCCTGCAACAAGCGCACCACCGAATCCCTCATCAAGGCCGGTGCGTTCGACACCCTGGGGCACACCCGCAAGGGCCTCACCGCGCACTTCGAGCCGATGATCGACAACGTGGTGGCGGTCAAACGCAAGGAGGCCGAGGGGCAGTTCGACCTCTTCGGGGGCATGGGCGAGGAGGACACCAGCGAGCCCGGCTTCGGGCTCGACGTGGAGTTCACCACCGACGAGTGGGAGAAGACGTATCTCCTCGCCCAGGAGCGGGAGATGCTCGGTCTGTACGTCTCCGACCACCCGCTCTTCGGTCTGGAGCACGTGCTGTCCGACAAGGCCGACTCGGGCATCGCCCAGCTCACCGGAGGTGAGCACGGGGACGGCGCGGTCGTCACCATCGGCGGCATCATCTCCGGCCTCCAGCGCAAGATGACCAAGCAGGGCAACGCCTGGGCGATCGCCACCGTCGAGGATCTCGCGGGCTCCATCGAGTGCATGTTCTTCCCGGCGTCCTACCAGCTGGTGTCGACCCAACTCGTCGAGGACACCATCGTGTTCGTCAAGGGCCGCCTCGACAAGCGCGAGGACGTGCCGCGCCTGGTCGCGATGGAGATGCAGGTCCCGGACGTGTCGAACGTGGGCACCAACGCGCCCGTGATCCTCACCATCCCGGCCACCAGGGTCACTCCGCCCATGGTCAGCAGGCTCGGTGAGATCCTCAGCCACCACCGGGGCGACAGCGAGGTCCGCATCAAGCTCCAGGGCCCGACCAGGACCACGATCCTGCGTCTGGACAAGCACCGGGTGAAGCCCGACCCGGCACTGTTCGGCGACTTGAAGGTGCTGCTCGGCGCGGCCTGTCTGGCCGGCTGAGCAACAGCAACAGACGTGACCGAGGGGCGCATCCGTCGACGGATGCGCCCCTCGGTGTGTGCCCAGGTCTCAACGACCCGTACGCGGAGGTCAGTTGTGACCGAAGCGCTTCTGCTTGCCCTTACGGGCCATGTCGCCCGGTGTCACCTGGGATATGCGCTGCTCGGCCTGTGCCTCCATCGAGGACGAGGTGGCCTGCTCCTGGGCGCGCTCCGACTGCGGCTGCTTACGGTCACGGTTCTTGTTCTTGGCCATGGTGATCTGCCTCCTGAGGGGGATCTAGGGGCCAGGGCCGCGACCAGATTCACATAGCCTGACGAAGAACGCATTTCGGATAATTACCGTGTGTGACATGGTTGGTACGAGAGAGAAGCCCCGAAACGCCACGCCGAAGATCGAGTTCGGGCCGTTAACCCCTGCGCGGTCGGGCAGACTCGAAGCAAGCCCGAAGCAAACCGACCGGGAAGAGGGTGAGTCGCGTGGACCGCTGCATCGTCCTGGTGGACGCCGGGTATCTGCTGGGGGCCGCAGCAAGTCTCCTCGCCGGAGAGCCCTCGCGTTCCCGTATCACCGTCGATCACGCCGCCCTCATCCAGGGTCTGCGCGAGCGAGCCGAGTCCGACACCGAGCGACCCCTGCTGCGTATCTACTGGTTCGACGGCGCCCCCGACCGCGTCCCCCAGCCCGAGCACCGCAGGCTGCGCGTGATGCCCCGCGTGACCGTCCGCCTCGGCGCCCTGACCCGCAGCGACGGCCGCTGGGCGCAGAAGGGCGTCGACGCCGCCATGCACGCCGAGCTGACCGAGCTGGCCCGCAACCGCGCCTGCTCCGACGTCGTGCTCGTCACCGGCGACGGGGACCTGCTGCCGGGCATGATGGCCGCCAAGGAGCACGGCGTCGCCGTACACCTGTGGGCCGTGCAGGCCGCGGACGGGGACTACAACCAGTCCGAGGACCTGGTCGCCGAGGCCGACGAGCGGCGGGTGCTCGACCGGACCTGGATCACCAAGGCCGTACGGGCGAAGGACCTCGGCGGGGTGTGCGCCCCGCCGCCGGTGCCGCGGCCGGAGATCGCCGCGATCCTGTCCGCGCCGCTGCCCGAGTCCGCGCCGGCCGCCCGCGAGCGGTCGGTCGAGGAGGGCGAGCACGCGGCGGCGGAGGCCGGCTCCGAGAACGGCGCGCAGGAGCGGGTGCCCGCGCCCAAGGGTGTGCCCACCCCGAAGGACCTGGCGGGCCTGAAGGCCCCGGGTGCCGCCGCGCCCGCGCAGCAGCCCGCGAGCGCGACCCTGCGCTGGTCCTCCGACAAAGGGTGGGTCGACCGGCCGGGCGGCGCCGCCGAGCCGCCCGAGGTCGCCTCGATGCCGACGCTGGCGCAGCTGACCACCGCCGAGCAGCGCTGGGCCGACCGCGAGGAGGACATCACCACGGTCGGCGGCGACCCCTACGAGGTGGGCCAGGTGTTCGCCCGCCGCTGGATGGGCCGCCTCGGCGACCACGGCAGCCACCTTCAGAAACTGTCCGGGATGTACCCGCGCGTCCCGCACCGCATCGACGGTGAACTGCTGCGCTACGCCGCCCGGTTCGGCCTTCTCGCCCACAAGGACGACCAGATCGACGAGCACGACCGGTACGCGATCCGGGCCGGTTTCTGGCGCGAGATCGACGTACGGACGGCCGCGGAGCACGCGCCCGCCGGGGAGTGAGCGGACGCGGCCGGTCCGGTTACCGCACCGCCTTGTGACGGGATTGTCTTTACCGACGGATTTGCCGTTCTCGACCGACCCGCGAGCGGGCGGGGCTCCCGGACCCCGTAGTCTCGTCCCGTGAGTACGCGCGCGGGAGTGGCACTTCGACACGGTGGGGATGTCGTGTGTGCGGTGCGCGGGCTCAGCAAGACCTATCCGGCGGTGCGCGGCCGACGCGGTGCGCCGGGAACCCCCGAGGTGCGGGCCACCGACGACGTCACCCTCGACATCCGCCGGGGCGAGATCTTCGGACTGCTCGGGCCGAACGGCGCCGGCAAGTCCACCCTCGTACGCCAGCTGACCGGGCTCATGCGGCCCGACGCCGGCAGCGTCGAGATCCTCGGCCACGACATCGTGCGCCACCCGGAGCGGGCCGCGCGGATCCTCGCCTACCTCGGCCAGGAGTCCTCCGCGCTCGACGAGCTGACCGTGTCGCTGGCCGCCGAGACCACCGCCCGGCTGCGCGGCCTGGACCTGCGCGACGCGCGGGCCGAGCGGGACGCCGTACTGGACGAGTTGGGGCTTACGGCCCTTGCCGGGCGGCCGCTCAAGAAGCTGTCCGGTGGGCAGCGGCGGCTGGCGTGTGTGGCCGCCGCGCTGGTCGGGGAGCGTCCGCTGCTGGTGCTCGACGAGCCGACCACCGGGATGGATCCGGTGGCGCGCAGGGCCGTGTGGTCCGCCGTCGACCGGCGCCGGGCCGAGCGCGGGTCCACCGTGCTGCTCGTCACCCACAACGTCATCGAGGCCGAGACCGTCCTCGACCGGGTCGCCGTCCTCGACCAGGGCAAGGTCATCGCCTGCGACACCCCCGCCGGACTCAAGGAACAGGTCGCGGGCGAGGTGCGGGTCGAGCTGGTGTGGCGGGAGAAGCCGCCGCTGGACGTCCCGGAGGTCGCCGCGCTGCGGGACCGGGCCGTCGAGTCCGGCCGCCGCTGGACGCTCAGGCTCGCCCCCGAGGAGGCCCGGGTGGCCGTCGCCACGGTGACCGGCGGAGCCGCGTTCGCCGCCCTCGACGACTTCACCCTGGCCACGCCCAGCCTGGAGGACGTGTATCTGACGTTGGGCGGAAACGCGCAGGGGCTGGTGAAGGCATGAGTACACGGGCCGTCGTATCCGTATGGGACAGGTCGACTGCCGGCGTCGAGAGGAGCAGCGCGACGTGACTGTCGTATCCGCCGATGTTCTGCCGAGTGGCCCCCTGGCCGTGCCGGAGGCCGTCGGGACGGGCGCGGCCGAGCTGGGGCCGAAGGCCAGGCTGTGGCCCTCCATGGCCGCCGTGTACCGGGCACAGCTGTCCCGGGCGCGGGTCGCGCGGATCCCGCTGCTGTTCGTGGCGACCTTCCAGTCGGTCGGCATCCTGATCATGATGCGCGGGGTCGTCGACGGCGGCAGCCACGACGCCCAGTTCGTGGTCGCCGGCTCGTCCGTGCTCGTCGTCGCCTACGTCGGGCTCAACCTGCTTGCGCAGTACTTCGGGCAGCTGCGCGGCAGCGGCGGGCTCGACCACTACGCCACCCTGCCGGTGCCGCCCGCGGCCGTGGTGCTGGGCGCGGCGGGGGCGTACGCCTCCTTCACCGTGCCCGGGACCATGCTGACCGCCGTCTTCGGGTGCGTGCTGTTCGGGCTGCCGATGGGGAACATCTGGATCCTGGCTGCGGTGATCCCGCTCGCCGGGGCCGCGCTCGCCGGGCTCGGCGCGGCTCTGGGGCTGCTCGCGCCCCGCCCCGAACTCGCCACGCTGCTCGGGCAGTTGGGTATGTCCGCGGCTCTGCTGCTGGGTGTGCTGCCTGCTGATCGGATGCCGGACGCGGTGCGGTTCCTGCGGGATCTGGTGCCCTCGACGTACGGCGTGGAGGCGTTCGCGCAGACGTTCGGGGCGCATCCGGACTGGGCTCTCGTCCTCGGTGACCTCGCCGTATGCGCCGGGGTCGGGGTCGTTTCGCTGGCCGTCGCCGCCTGGGCCTACCGTCGGGCTGCCGTCCGGTGACGCGCCGCACAGCCGGGCCTGGCACGATGTCAGAGTGACCGCACCGCTGACTCCTCCTCCGCCGCCGCGTGACCAGTCCCCGCACGATCCGTGGCAGCCGCCGGGTGACCCGAACACTCCGGGCGGCCCCGGCTCCCCGGGCGACCCGGGTGCCGGGTATCCCGTGCACGCCGTCCCGCAGGACGCGTCCTACGGCCAGGACGGGCCCGGGATCAAGACCGAGCTGATCGAGGCCGTGGTCGTCACGGTCGCCTCGGCGGTCGGCGGGGTGTTGCTCGGGGTGTTGTGGTGGTGGCTGGCGCCGCATGTGCCGCTGGTCGGGGACGTGGTCGACAAGAGCTGGGTCGTCTACCTCAAGGACTCCGAAGGCGAGCAGGCCGTGGGGGTGGACGGAACGTTCACTCTGCTCGCGGTCGCGTTCGGGGTGGTGAGCGCGCTCGTCGTCTTTCTGCTGCGGCGGCGTGGGGGAGTGCCGCTGGTCGCCGCGCTGGCCTTGGGCGGGCTGCTCGCTTCGTTCCTCGCCTGGCGGCTGGGGATGTGGCTGGGGCCCACGAAGGACGTGCTCGCGCATGCGAAGGCTGTGGGTAAGGGGGTCACGTTCTCTGCGCCGCTGAAGTTGGGGGCGAAGGGGGCGTTGCTGGCTTGGCCGGTGGCTGCGCTGGTCGTTCACCTCGGGCTGACGGCGCTGTTCGGGCCGCGGGATCCTGAGCCGGTGTATGTGCAGCAGGGGGCGGTTCCTAAGGATGGGTACGGGGCTCCGACCGCTTAGGGGTGGGTGGTGGGTGCGGCGAGGAGTTTTTCGCCCCCGCCGCCCC
>NZ_JBLTJC010000168.1:0-21774 GCF_048158785.1 Streptomyces colwelliae
CCAGAACGCCATGTGTCAAGCATTTAGGCCTCGTTCGCAAAGACCCGCGCCCGCACCCTCCCCCGCCGTACGCTCCCGCACATGTTGATTCGTCGGACACTACGGATGATCATCGTGCTCGCTGTGGCCCTCGCCGGAGCGATCGGGGGTGGGCTGGGGACGGCCCAGGCCGAGGGGAGCCGGGCCTCGGGCGGCTCCTACGATCGGCAGTTGCTGTTCTACAACCACTCCTACGGCGTCTTCGACCGGGAGACCGCCGACGCCATCGAACACTCCGACTACCTGCGGGAGTTCGCCAACTTCCAGGTCCGTACAACGACCGGTTCCGGCGGCCAGACCTGGACCGGCCGCTATCTGATGGGCCACGAGACCTATCTGGAACTGCTCGGAATCGGTGACGTCCCCGGCCAGGACGGCACCCTCGGCTCCGCCGGACTCGGCCTCTCGGTCGAACACGCGGGCGAACTGGCGACGGTCAAGGAGCGGCTGAAGGACGAGGGAGTCGCCCAGCCCATCGACTTCTTCCAGACCCGGGACTTCGGTGACGGTGTGCTCGTGCCGTGGTTCGACGCCGTCTTCACCGACACCCAGTACGACGCCTTCGGGGCCTGGGGCATGGAGTACCGGCCGGAGTACTTCGCCGATCCGCGCAGCAACACCGAGCCGCCGAGTTTCCCCGGTGACGTCGGCCGGGAGCGCTATCTCTCCGACGACTACCGCACCCACCTCATGCGTGACGTGACCGCCGTCCGGATCGCGGTCACCGCGGGCGACCTCGGCGACACCGTGCCGCTGCTGCGGGCCGGCGGGTTCACCGTCCGGACGGTGACGGGCGGGGGCGTCGTCGCGGAGGGCGGCGGCACCACGATCCGGCTCGACGTCGTCCCGCGCGAACAGGCGGGGTACCAGCAGGTCGACATGTCACTCAACCGGCCCGTGAAGGACCGGCACGTGGAGCAGATCGGCAACTCCACCCTCACCGTCGGCCCCGGCAGCCACGCGGTGTGGACGTTCGCCAAGAACGGCACCACCGCCTAGACCGAGAACAGCACCACCGCCCGGACAGAGACGTGCGCCCCCTTCCACCCAAGGAAGGGGGCGCACGCCTGGGGATGATGCTCGGTGTCAGCTCTCCGTGCGGGCCGACAGCCGCCACCCCGGCCGCGGGAAGTGGCAGGTGTAGCCGTCCGGGTACCGCTGGAGGTAGTCCTGGTGCTCCGGCTCGGCCTCCCAGAAGGGGCCCACCGGCTCCACCTCGGTGACGACCTTGCCCGGCCACAGGCCCGACGCGTCCACGTCCGCGATCGTGTCCTCGGCGACGCGCTTCTGCTCGTCGTCGACGTAGTAGATCGCCGAGCGGTAGCTGAGGCCGATGTCGTTGCCCTGGCGGTTCTTGGTGCTCGGGTCGTGGATCTGGAAGAAGAACTCCAGGAGCGCGCGGTAGTCGGTCTGCTCCGGGTCGTAGAGGATCTCGATGGCCTCCGCGTGCGTGCCGTGGTTACGGTACGTCGCGTTCGGCACGTCTCCGCCGGTGTAGCCGACCCGGGTCGCCGTCACGCCCGGGAGCCGGCGGACCAGCTCCTCCATCCCCCAGAAGCATCCGCCCGCCAGCACGGCCCTCTGCGTCTGCGCAGCCATTGCGACCCTCCAATTTCCGTCAGCTCGGTCACTCGGGCAGTTCGGTCACCCGGCTCGTACCTCACCGGCATCCTTTACCCAGTGTGCTCAACACACGAGGGGTCCGCGCGATTCCGCGACCGACCTGCTCGTACGCCCCGCGCCTTGCGCCCTGCGGCCCTACGCCCTACGCCCTACGCCCTACGCCGGCGCCTGGAAGCCGCCGATCCTCTCCTCCAGCAGTTCGGCCAGCCGCAGCGGGGTGCGGTCCTCGAACATCGGGCCGACGATCTGCACCCCCACCGGCAGACCCTCGGGGGACAGGCCAGCCGGTACGGCCGTGGCGGGCAGCCCGGGCATGGTGGCCAGGCCGGCCCAGACGAGCTGGTCGAGGTACGGGTGCGGCACGCCGTCGATGTCGAGCCGGCGTGCCAGCGGATCGGGGTCGTGGTCGTGCGGGAACGCGGGCGTCGGCGTCACGGGACACACCACGGCGTCGAACTCGCCGAACAGCCGCCGCCAGCCGTGACGGTGCAGCTCGCGCCGGTTGTTCGCCTCGGTCCAGTCCCGGTGGCTGAACACCATGGCGCGCAGCCGCGCCGCGTCGAGACTCCGATCGTCCGGGCTCAGTGCGGCGGCGAGGGTGCGGAAGTGCTCGTACGCCTCGACGGGGAAACGTGCGGCGAAGCCCGAGAACAGCAACTGCGCGTAGAGCAGAGCGGCTTCGGCCAGATCGGGCAGCAGCGGACTGTGCCGTTCGACGCGCGCACCGGCGTCGGCGAGCGCGTCGGCGACCCGGTCCACGCCCGCCCGCACCGCGGCCCCCGTCGGGATGAACGGATGCTCGTCGAGGACCAGGACCCGGAAGTCGCCGAGCCGCTCGTGGCGCGCGGGCGGCAGCGTGACGTCGTACGCGACACCGTGCGTCAGCGGGTCCGGGCCAGCCATGACGTCGAGCAGGAGCGTGAGGTCGCGGGCGGTGCGCGCCATCGGTCCGACGACGGCGAGGTCGGATTCGGCCGGGAACGCCGGCGCGGTCGGCGGGACCATGCCGCGGATCGCCGCCAGCCCGAGGGTCGGCTTGTGGGCGTAGACACCGCAGAAATGCGCGGGCGTGCGCAGCGAACCGCCGATGTCCGAGCCGATGGACAGCGCGCCGAACCCGGACGCCAGGGCCGCCGCCGATCCGCCGGAGGATCCGCCCGGCGTACGGCCGTGGTCCCAGGGGTTGTTGGTGGTGCCGTAGATCTCGTTGAAGCTCTGTACGTCCTGTAGTCCCAGCGGCACGTTGGTCTTGCCGAGGATCACCGCGCCCGCGTCCTTGAGCCGTGACACCTGCACCGCGTCCTCGGCCGGCAGATGGCTACGGTGCTCCGGCATGCCCCAGGTCGTGGTCAGCCCGGCGATGTCGTACGACTCCTTGACCGTCACGGGGATGCCGAGCAGCGGCCGGTCCTCGCCGCGGGCGCGTGCCTGGTCGGCGGCGTGTGCCGCGGCCCGCGCGCGGTCGAAGTCCGGCACGCAGACCGCGTTGATCTCCTTGTCGTGCCGTTCGATACGGGTGATCGCCTCGTCGGTCAGTTCCGCCGAGGACACGTCACCGGCACGCAGGGCGGCCGCGAGTTCTTCGGCCGTCGGGAAATTCCACAGATTCGGCTCCATGAATCCGACCGTAACGACCACGCCGAGGAGCCACGAAATGCCGTTTCACGCAACGGAGTTGAGGTACGGGGTTGACGCGTCGACCTCGGGGACCCGCGCCGCCGCTCAGTACCGCGCCCCGCTCTCCAGCAGCGGCGGATACACCGCGCTCGGCACCCCGTCCACCGTCGCCCCCGCGTACTTGAGCATGTCGCCGACCTGCCGGTTGAGGTCGTGGGGGAAGTTGAGGGTGGGCGTGGACACCTCATCGAGGGCGGCCGTCTGGGCCGGGGTGAGGTGGAGGTCCAGGGCCGCGAGGTTGGCTTCCAGGTGGGCCAGGGTGCGGGGGCCGATGAGGGTGGAGGTGATGCCGGGGCGGGACTGGACCCAGGACAGGGCCACGGCGGCGGAGGTCGCGCCCGTCTGCTCCGCGACCTCGGCGAGCGCGTCGATCACCGTGAACTGGGCGTCAGTTGGGGCGCCGAGGAACGCGGAGCGCTTGGTGTCGGCGGGAGTTGAGTGTTCCCGGGTGTATTTCCCGGACAGGAAGCCGCTCTTGAGGGGGCTCCACGGCAGTACGCCCATTCCGGCGTCCTGGGCCAGGGGGATCAACTCGCCCTCGATGGTGCGTTCCAGGAGCGAGTACTCCAACTGGAGTGCGGTGACCGGGGTCCAGTCGCGCAGCAGGGCCGTCGTGTGGGCCTTCGCGGTGAACCAGGCCGGGGTGTCGGAGAAGCCGACGTAGCGGATCTTGCCGGCCGTCACCAGGTCGTCCAGCGTCCGTAGGGTCTCCTCGACCGGGGTGGAACGGTCGTGGTTGTGCAGCCAGTACAGGTCGATGTAGTCGGTGCGGAGGCGGCGCAGCGAGTCCTCCAGCTGGCCGATGATCGCCTTGCGGCTCGCGCCGCCGCCGTTGGGGTCGCCGAGGTGGAGGTTGCCGTAGAACTTGGTGGCCAGGACCAGGCGGTCGCGCAGGCCGGGGTGGGCGGCGAGGAAGTCGCCGAGGATCGCCTCCGAGTGGCCGTTCGTGTAGAAGTTCGCGGTGTCGACGAAGTTGCCGCCGCGGTCGAGGTAGGCCTGGAGGATCTTCTCGGACTCCTCTACGCCGCAGCCGAAGCCGCCGTCCTCGCCGAAGTTCATCGCCCCGAGGCAGAAGGGGCTCACCTTGAGGCCGGAACGGCCGAGACCGACGTACGAGTCGAGTGTCATGAAGTGCTCCTGTGGGAAGTGGCCGGGAAACCGACTCCTCAAGGACACCACCGTGACCTGCGGAATCGTTAGGGCGATCCCACCGCCCGCTTGCACGATCCTGTCGACCTGCCGCACGGGCGGACGGTTGCGGGCGGCTCCTCCCGGTGCTTGGATCGGAAGGTGCATCCAGACCCACCCGCGCTCCTGAGGGAACTGCGCGCCCTGATCGACCGGCACGCCGACCGCGCGCCCCTCGCCGTCGGCGGTCTGCTGCTGGCCAGGGCCGACGAGCCGGAGGCGCCGAGCACGAGCGTCGCCCGCCCCGTCCTGGCGATCGTCGCGCAGGGCTCGAAGCGGCTCACATTGGGCGACCGCGTCCACGACTACGGAGCCGGGCAGTACCTCGTCGTCTCGGTCGATCTCCCGGTCGCCGGCCACTACACGCGGGCCACCCCCGAAGAACCCTTCCTCGCCTGCGGCCTGGCCCTCGAACCCGCGAAGATCGCCTCCCTGCTGCTCGACACGGGAGCCACCCCGCTCCCCCGCGCGACGACCACCCCGCACGGTCTCGCCGTGTGCGACGCACCCGCCGAACTCCTCGACGCGGCAGTGCGTTTGCTACGGCTGTGCGACCGTCCCGGCGATGCGCCGGTGCTCGCGCCGTTGATCGAGAAGGAGATCCTGTGGCGGCTGATCACCGGCGAACAGGGCGCCCTCGTACGGCAGATCGGGCTCGCCGACAGCCAACTCACCCATATCGGCAGGGCCATTCGCTGGATCCGCGACCACCACACGGAGACCCTCCGCATCGACGACCTGGCCCGGCTCGCCGGCATGAGCGCCTCGCCCTTCCACCGGCACTTCCGCGCGGTGACCGCACTGACCCCGATCCAGTACCAGAAGCGGATCCGCCTCCAGGAGGCCCGGTTGCTGCTGATGAGCAGCGCGGGCGATGTCTCCGACGTCGGCTTCGCGGTCGGCTACGACAGCGCGTCCCAGTTCAGCCGCGAATACCGCCGCGCGTTCGGCCGGCCACCGGGGCAGGACGCGGTACGGCTGCGGAGCGAGGTGACGGGCGCGCGCTCATGAACGCCACTGTGGACAGGGAGAGTTGAGGATGGCCGTCTTCGTCAGCGTCCGGGGTTTCCTACAGTGCGACGCACCGCAGCTGGCCCAGCTCGAACGGATCATCCGCTCCCCCGAGGTCGACTACCCGTACAACGAGGCGTGGGCCCTGCCGGGCCGCCACTACAACTGGATCCACTACGTCTTCTACGGCGCCGACATCCACGCGGACTCGGTCGAGCCGATGCTGGATCTGCTGCGGACCATCGCCCGCATCCCGCCCTCCGACGAGGACAACGACCACGTGACGGGGCTGTTCCACGCCAGCCACGAGATGGACGGGATGAGCGAGTGGCAGATCCGTGACGGCCGCGTGCACATCGGCCCCGCCGGCGACCGCCTTCGCTATCTCGACGCATGACGAACGGCGAACGGCGGCCCCAGGTGGCAAAAGAGTGTGACAGGGGCCGGAGGCACGGGATTTGATGCGTCCGTGACCGAGCCCAGCGAGCCCACCGGACCCAGTACCTTTCTGATCGGCGGTGGATGGGCCACCCCCGTCGTCCACGAACCCTTCCTCCGCGCCGCGGGCGGCGCCGCCGGGTCCGCGCCCCGTATCGCCTGTGTGATCGTCGATGAGGGCGAGGGGGACGGGGACCGGCAATTCGCCCGCTACGACGCCGTGTTGAGACGGGCCGCCGACTGCACTCCCGTACCGGTGCTCGTGCCGATCGGTGGGCGCTTCGATGCCGAGGTGGTCCCGGACGTCGACGGGATGCTGGTGTGCGGTGGGCTGACCCCCGCCTATCAGGACGCCTTCGCCGGGTGTCTCGACCGGTTGCCGCGGCTGCTCGCCGAGCGGCGTGTGCCGTACGCCGGATTCTCCGCCGGTGCCGCCCTCGCCGCGCGGTCGGCCGTCGTCGGCGGGTGGCTGCTCGACGGCGTTCCGGTGTGCCCGGAGGACACCGCCGAGGACCTGGACGAGATCGCCGTACGGGAGGGGCTGGGGCTGGTGCCCTTCGCCGTCGACGCGCACGCGGCGCAGTGGGGGACGCTGCCCCGGCTCATCGCCGCCGTCACCCGGCACCGGCTTCCCCACGGCGTCGCCATCGACGAGAACACCCTGGTCGAGGTGGCGGCGGACGGTCGAGCCCACGTGTCCGGGCTGGGCCGCGCCCATTCCGTACGGCCCACCGGCACCTCGGACGGCGAGGTGTCCGTACGGTCCTACGGAGCCGGCGAGTCGTTCCTCACCCGGTGAGCCCGCTGCCGTACGGCCGCGTCAGGATCTCCAGGCTGTGGCCGTTCGGGTCGTCGAAGTATGCTCCCCGGCCTCCGTCGTTCGTGTTGATCTCCCCCGCGCGACGATGCGCCGGGTCCGCCCAGTACGTGAGCCCCGCTGCCCGGATACGGCCGAAGATCGCGTCGAAGTCGTCCTCCGAGACCAGGAACGCGTAGTGCTGCGGAGTGATCTCACCACGGGAACCGGGGTGGTCCATGTAGTCGAGGGTCACCCCGTTGGGGATCGCGACCGGGATGAACGGGCCGTACTGCGGGCTCACTTGGAGGCCCAGGAGGTCGGCGAGGAATCGGGCCGACGTGTGTTTGTCGTGCGCGGCGACGATGGTGTGGTTCAGCTGCACGGTCATCGTGTGGGCCTCCTCATGCCCAAGCTACTCCGACGGCAAGTTAAGGTAAGCCTTACCTGGCCGGATTTGATCGGAGAGACAGTGACAGTGCGCGCGTTCAAGAGGAAGGCCGTCACGGGGATGGTCGCCGTGTCCGCTGTCGGGGGGTTGCTGGCCGGGTGTTCGTCGTCCTCCGCTGACAACGATGCCGAGAAGACCGGCGAGGGCACGCAGAACAAGGTGATCGGCGCCTCGGAGGGGCCGTCCGCCGCACCCAGCACCCTCGCGACCGGTATGGGCGCGGACACCGACACCGACGGGACCTTCCCCCGGACCGTCACCCACTTCGAGGGCACGACGACGATCAAGTCGAAGCCCACGAAGATCGCCGTGCTGAGCACCGGCCAGCTCGACGACCTGCTCTCCCTCGGTACCGTCCCGACGGCCACCACCCGCGCCGACAACGCCGGCCTCGTCCCCGACTACCTCGCGGACGCCTTCCCCTCCGACAAGTCGAAGCTCGCCGCGATGACGGACGCGGGCACGCGCCAGGCGCCCAACCTGGAGACCCTCGCCGCCGCGAAGCCCGACCTGATCCTCGCCAACGACTCGCTCGGCGACCTCTACCCCAAGCTGTCGAAGATCGCGCCGACCGTCATCACCGCGGGCAACGGCATCAACTGGAAGCGCGACCTCCTCCTCGTCGGCGACGCGATCGGCAAGGGCCAGCAGGCGCAGGAACTGCTCGACGGCATCGTCGAGGACGCGCACGAGAAGGGCGAGGCGCTGTCGAAGACCTCCGTGTCGATGCTGCGGTTCACGCCCGGCCGGACCCGGATGTTCGGTGTCTCCTCCTTCACCGGTTCCATCGCCGTCGACATGGGCCTCGACCGGCCCAAGTCCCAGCAGTTCAAGGCGATTTCGGAGGACATCGGCGCCGAGAGCATCGACAAGGCGGACGGTGACTGGATCTTCTACTCCGTGCAGGGCGACGCGGACAAGACGGATGCCGCGAGCGTGCTCGCCGGCCCCCTGTGGAAGTCGATGTCGGCGGTCAAGGCCGGACACGCCGTGAAGGTCGACGACGACCCCTGGTACCTCAACGCCGGCCCGACCGCCGCACGCCTCGTCGTCCTCCAACTCGCCGAGGACATCAGCAAGTAGCGAAGCAGGCAGAAAGACAGGCAGCGGAACAGCAGAGAGTACGCAGTGAGCGTCAAACGTCTCGCCTGGCCGGCGGCCACCCTCGCGGTGGCCGCCGCCGTGCTGCTCAGCCTCGCCGTCGGCACCCGCCCGGTCCCCCCGTCCGAGGTACTCAACGCCCTTTTCCACGGCGGGAGTTCACCCGACGCGCTGGTCGTACGGTCGCTGCGGCTGCCCCGCACCGAGATCGGGCTGACGGCGGGCGCGGCACTCGGCGTCGCGGGCGCCGCACTCCAGGCCGTCACCCGCAACCCTCTCGCCGATCCCGGCATCCTCGGCCTGAGCCAGGGCGCGGCGGCCGGCGTCGTCCTCGCCATCGCGACCGGCCTCGCGAGCGGTTTTACCGGCTACGTCTGGTACGCCTTCGCCGGCGCCGTCCTCGCCGCCTGCCTCGTCTACGGCATCGCAGCGCGCGGCCGGGGCGGGGCCTCGCCGGTCAAACTCGCCCTCGCCGGTACGGCGTTGTCGGCGATGACCGCCGGTGGTACGACCGTCGTCCTGACGTCGAGTTCGGCGACGCTGGACCAGTTCCGGTTCTGGCAGGTCGGCTCGCTGAGCGGACGGGACGCCGACACGGTCGTAGAGATGCTGCCGTTCCTGGTGGCCGGGGCGCTGCTGGTCCTCGCCTGTGCGCGCGGGCTGGACGCGCTGGCCCTCGGGGACGAGACGGCGCGGGCGCTGGGGCATCGGGTGGGGCGCGTCCGGGTGTGTGCGGCGCTCGGGGCGACCCTGCTGGTGGCGTCCGCGGTGGCCGCCGCCGGCCCCATCGCCTTCGTCGGACTCGCCGTCCCGCACCTCGCCCGCCGCCTCACCTCCGGCGGCCACCGCGCCCTGCTCCCGCTGTCCGCGCTGCTCGGCGCGGCGCTGCTGGTCGCGGCGGACGTGGCGGGACGGGTCGTGCGCTCTCCTGCCGAGGTGCCGGCCGGGGTGATGACGGCGTTGGTGGGGGTGCCGGTGCTGGTGGTGCTGGTACGGCGGAAGGCGACGGCCGTATGAGCGCCACTGGTGTCAGCGTCCTGCGCCCTCACCCCTCCATCTCCCTTCTCCTGCACCGCCGTTCGGCCCTCGTGGCCGCGACTCTCGTACTCGTCCTGGCCGTTGCGATGACCGCCGCCGCCTGCTGCGGGCAGACCTACATCCCGCCCGGCGCGGTGTGGCACACGCTCCGGACCGGTTCGGGGCAGTACGACCTCGTCGTCAATGAGTTGCGGGTCCCCCGGATCGTTCTGGGCGCGCTGGTCGGAGTCGCCCTCGGGCTCGCCGGGGCGCTCGTGCAGACCGTCACCCGGAATCCGCTGGCCAGTCCGGACGTGATCGGTGTCGGGCACGGTGCCGCCGCCGCGACCGTGCTCGCGCTGTCCGCCGGGGTCGTCAGCTCACCCAGCGCCATGCCCGCCGTCTCCGTCGTGGGCGGACTCGCGGCCGCCGCGCTCGTGTATGTGCTGGCGTGGCGGCACGGGATGCAGCCAAGTCGGTTCGTACTGACGGGTGTCGGGATCGGCGTCGCCCTGTCGGCCGTAGTGCAGCTGTATCTCTCGGACAGCGAGCTGGAGGCCGCCGAGACGGTCAAGCTGTGGCTGACCGGTTCCCTCAACGGGCGGGGCTGGGAGCAGGCGGGGCCGCTGGCCGTCGTACTGCTGGTGTGTCTGCCCGCGTTGGTGTGGGCGAGCCGGGCCGTGCGGCCGCTCGGGCTGGACGCCGACACCGCGGCCTCGCTCGGGGTGCGGGTGGACCGGACGCGGCTCGCGCTGACCGTGCTCGGGGTGGTGCTGGCCGCGACGGCGACCGGGGCGGCCGGGCCGATCGGGTTCGTCGCGCTGACCGCGCCGCAGTTGGCCCGGCGGCTCACCCGTACGCCTCAACTGCCGTTGGTCTGCTCGGCGTTGACGGGTGCGGTGATTCTTGTGGCGGCGGATCTCGCTGCCCGCACGGTGCTGCCTCCGCTGGAGGTTCCGGTGGGGGCGCTCACCTCGTTGGTCGGGGGACCGTATCTGTTGTGGCTGTTGGGGCGGAACAGGGTGGGGGGCTGAGGTTCGTCGGCGGCTGCGAGTGCGTCGTGGTTGCTCGCGCCGTTCCCCGCGCCCCTAAAAG
Source organism: Streptomyces colwelliae (assembly GCF_048158785.1). Classification (NCBI taxonomy): domain Bacteria; kingdom Bacillati; phylum Actinomycetota; class Actinomycetes; order Kitasatosporales; family Streptomycetaceae; genus Streptomyces; species Streptomyces colwelliae. The sequence continues at coordinate 10,437 of NZ_JBLTJC010000168.1, forward strand.
ACGCAGGGCGACCGGTGTTTTCAGGGGCGCGGGACTGTATCGATTTGCGGCTCCGCCGCGTGGGCGCGACCAGCCCCCACGCACCCGCACTCGACAGCGCACCGGGTCCCGGAGCACTACAGCTCCGGGACCCTCACTGAACGCGGCCGCAGAATCAGATCGTGGCCGTGTCGATCACGAACCGGTACCGCACATCACTGGCCAGCACCCGCTCGTACGCCTCGTTGATCTGGTCCGCGGAGATCAGCTCGATCTCGGCGCCGAAGCCGTGCTCGGCGCAGAAGTCCAGCATCTCCTGGGTCTCCTGGATGCCGCCGATGCCGGATCCGGCGAGGGTCTTGCGGCCGCCGATCACGGAGAACAGGTTGAGGGAGACGGGCTCCTCGGGGGCGCCCACGTTGACCAGCGCGCCGTCCGTCTTCAGCAGCGACAGGTACGCGCCGAGGTCGAGCGGGGCCGACACCGTGGAGACGATCAGGTCGAGGCTGCCCCGCAGCTCCTCGAAGGTCTTCGGGTCGCTGGTCGCGTAGTAGTGGTCGGCGCCCAGCTTCAGGCCGTCCTCCTGCTTGCGCAGGGACTGCGAGAGGACGGTGACCTCCGCGCCGAGCGCGTGCGCGATCTTGACGCCCATGTGGCCGAGGCCGCCCATGCCGACGATCGCGACCTTCTTGCCGGGGCCGGCGTTCCAGTGCTTCAGCGGCGAGTACAGGGTGATGCCGGCGCAGAGCAGCGGCGCGGCCTCGTCCAGGGCGATGCCCTCGGGGATGCCGAGGACGTAGTTCTCGTCGACGACGACCTTCTCGGAGTAGCCGCCGTAGGTGGGCTCGCCGTCCTTGCCGATGGCGTTGTACGTGCCGACGTTGCCGGCGGTGCAGTACTGCTCCAGGCCCGCCTTGCAGTTGTCGCACTCGCGGCAGGAGTCGACCATGCAGCCGACGCCCACCCGGTCGCCGACCTGGAACTTGGTGACGCCGGGTCCTACCTCGGAGACGATGCCGGCGATCTCGTGGCCGGGGACCATCGGGAAGATGGCCTCGCCCCAGCCCTCGCGGGCCTGGTGGATGTCCGAGTGGCAGATACCGGCGAACTTGATGTCGATCAGTACGTCGAACTCGCGGACGGCCCGTCGCTCGATGGTGGTGCGCTCCAGGGGAGCCTTGGCGGCGGGGGCGGCGTACGCAGCGACTGTGGTCATGCCGGAACACTCCTAGGGGGGATGCGCGCCCGGCCGCCTTCTGACCGGGCACGCGACCTAGCCTGCCCGAAAGACCGGAGGCTACCCAGGCCACGGCTCTGCGTACGTCCGCTGTGCCTACCACCAGCGAGGACAGGCTCCTGGGCGTACGACCGGGAATACTGGACCGTATGGACGAACAGCCCGAACCCGCCACCGAGCCCGCGGCCGGCGCCGGACCGCCCCTGGACCGGCGTGCCGAGCTGAGCGAGTTCCTGCGCACCCGGCGGGCCCGGCTGAAGCCGGAGGACGTGGGGCTGCCGGACTTCGGGCGGCACCGCAGGGTGCCCGGGCTGCGCCGCGAGGAGCTGGCGCAGCTGGCCGGGGTGTCGGTGGCGTACTACACCCGCCTGGAGCAGGGCAACGGACGGAACGTGTCGGCGGAGGTCCTCGACGCGATCGCCCGCGCGCTGCGCCTGTCGGACGCCGAGTCCTCGCACCTCACCCACCTCGCGAAGCCGAAGCAGCACAAGAAGAAGCCGTCGCCCCCCACCCAGCACGTGCGGACTCCACTACGGCAGCTGCTCGACTCGGTCGAGACGGTCCCGGCGTACATCACGGGCCGCCGCTCGGACATCCTGGTCTGGAACCGGATGGCCGCGGCCGTCTTCGGCGACTGGTCCCAGCTGCCGCCGCAGGAGCGGAACTGGGCGCGGCTGGTGTTCCTGCGCCCCGAGTACCGGGAGCTGTTCGTGGAGTGGGAGCAGAAGGCCACGGACATCGTGAGCATGCTCCGGATGGACGCGGGCTGCCACCCGGACGACCCGCGCCTGTCCGCCCTGGTCGGCGAACTCTCCGTCAAGAGCGAGGAGTTCAGGCGCCTGTGGGCCACCCACGACGTCAAGGAGAAGTCCTACGGCGTGAAGAATCTCCACCATCCCCTGGTCGGCGAGCTCACCCTGCACTACGAGAGCTTCCGCCTGGGCGACGGCTCCGAGCAGTCCCTGATCACCTACCACGCGGAGCCCGGCTCCCCGTCGGCCGACGCCCTGCGCCTGCTGGCGAGCTGGGGCACGGACGCGACGCGGGCGGGCACCTCGGCCCAGCGCCCCGACCTCACTCAGTGACACCCAGGTCCGCGCGCATCAGCAGCCGCATCGCGGCCAGCCGGGGCTCGGCCTCCTTCAGGTCGAGCATGGTCTGCTCGGCGCTCTCGCCGTCCCGGGCCAGGCCCCGGTCCAGCCGTTTGACGGCCGCGTCCACGTCCGCGAGGACCCCGTTGACCGAGCGGGACGCGTCCAGGATCCGCTCGGGTACGACCATCTGCGCCTCGGCGTAACGGTCCCGGTAATCGCGGCGGGCCTCCTCCAACTGATCGCGCTCCAGCTCGGTGTAGACGCCGTCGCGGATGCGGTGCAGGGCGTCCTTGAGGAGCGTGTGGAACTGGCGTGAGGAGCGGTTCATCGCCGTGTACGCGTCCCGGCGATCCTCGAACCGCCGCCTGTGTTCGGCGACTTGGGCCTCCTCGGCGCGCTGCCGTGCGGTGAGGCGCTGGCTGAGGACGGGCGCGAAGAGGGTGCCGAGGACACCGACGACGGCGGTGATCATGGCGGTCACGGCGGCGGTCATGGGGTCAGGAAAACACGGACGGCCCGCCGGAAGGTGAACTTCCGGCGGGCCGTCCGCCACTCAACTGACCGTGCCACTCAGCAAGTTCTGCGGCTCACTTGCCGTAGTACGCGTTGTAGATCGAGATCGTCGACTTGTTGCCCTTCTTGTCGGCGATCTTCGCGTGGAAGGAGATGGCCTTGCCCTTGGCCGGGTTGGTGACGGTGATCTTGCCGTTGACGACGTTGACCTTCTTCCAGGTCTGGCCGTAGTCGTACGACACCCACACGCCCAGGGACTTGAGGTTGCGGCCGGCTGCCGCGCCCTCGACGGTGACCGGGAAGGTCGCCTTCTTGCCGGCCGCGACGCGGCTGTCCAGGCCGGTGACCGCGTTGAACCGGGCCGTGGAGACGGGGAGTCTGGCCTCGGCGGAACCGCTCGGCTTCTTCGAGGAGAACGTCCAGCTCGCGTCGATCCGGGTGGAGGCGGCGGCGACCTTGACGCTGCGGATCACCGAAGTGGTCAGCTTGTACGAGGCGTTGGCGGCCGGGACCTTGAACACCTCCTGGCCGAACAGCGGGTCCTTGTTGGAGCCCACCTTGGTGCCGTTGCGGTACAGGGTCGTGTTGACCGAGGTGAACAGCGACGAGCCCGCGTTCCGCGCGGAGTCGGCGAACAGCGGCACGATTCCGGAGATCTCGTTGCCGCTGCGGTACACGCCGTAGACGTCGTCGAGGTGCGGGCCGAAGACCGCCGTGTTGAAGGTGCGGGTGTAGGCCTGGCCGCCCTTGAAGGTCTGGAGGCCGTTCGAGACGTAGGAGGCCTCGGCGATCGGGAAGCCGTCCGGGTCGAGGCCGCCGTCCTGCTCGAAGTCCAACTCCCACCGTGCCCCGTTGATGGTGGAGACGTGCAGGACGCGGGTGGCGGGCAGCGCCTGCGGGCGGCTGGTGGCGGAGGAGCCGAAGGCGCCCGGCAGATAGCCGAAGGCGAAGAGCAGGCCGGTCTTGCCGCTCGCCGCGGCGCCCATCCGGGTCTTCACCGTGGCGAGTTCACTCGCCTTGTAGTGCTTGGTGTAGCCGGTGGCGAGCCGCTTGACCGTGCCGCCGGTCGTGGTGTCGTACTGCTCGTCGCCGCCCTTGGTGAAGTGCGCGTCCCACTGCTCGGACAGCGAACCGTCGGTGATCTGCGGACCGAGGTGCGCGGAGCCGAAGTTGGCGTACGTCTCCAGGAACCAGCCGAAGGAGGCTCCGCTGTCCGCCGACATGATCGAGTAACCCGGCGACGCGAAGGCCGACTTGGCGCCGGCGTCCGGCACGGTGATGTCGACCGGCTTGGCGGTGCGGGCGTCGATCGTGACCGTGGTGTTCTTGGCGATGTCCAGCTTGGGCTGGGCGATCCAGTCGGCGCCCTTGGTGGAGTCCTCCGGGTCCACGAAGATCCCGGTGTCGAGGACGTAACCACCCTTGGGGACACGGACCTTGACGGTGCCCGACTCGTCGTAGGGGGAGAAGTAGCCGCCGGCACCGAGGCCGGACAGGCCCGCCACCGTGGCCGTGTAGTACTTCGCGGGGGTGCCGTCACGGTTGATGAACTTCAACGTGAGGTCGTACGACTGGACTTCGCGCACCACGGCCGCGGCCGTACGGACGCTCTGCCCGCCGCCCGTCGCCGTCACGTACGCGGAATAGGCGCCGTCGAGCGTGCCGCCCAGCTTGGTGTTCACGGTCAGGCCGACCGAGGCCGTGCCGCCGCCGGCCGGTACCGTCACCGAGGTCTTGGCGAGCTTGAAGAAGCCCGAAGGAGCAGTCTGGCCCTTGGGGTTGGTGGCGGCCACGGTGAGCTTGAGGGTGACGTCCGCGGTGCCGAGGTTGCGGTAGGTGACCTGCTTGGTGACCGGGGTGTCGTCGGTGTGCGGCCACTGCTGGACGCCGAAGCTCTCCGACACCGGGTCGGCGACGACGTTCTGCTTGATGGCCTTGTCGACGGCGATACGGCCCGAACCCTGCTGGAACGGCGTGTAGTTGCCGCCCTTCGCGGACCCGGTGAGCGCGCCCTTCAGCTCGGCGTAGCCCCAAGTGGGGTGTTCCTGCTTGAGGATGGCGGCGGCGCCTGCGACATGCGGGGTCGCCATCGACGTACCGGAGATGGTCAGGTAGCCGGGCGGGTTCTCGCCGACCTCGTTGTCGATGAGGCTGCCCGGGGCCGCGGCGGCGGTGATGTCGACGCCCGGCGCGGTGACGTCCGGCTTGATGGCGCCGTCGCCGACGCGCGGGCCGGTGGAGGAGAAGTCGGCGAGCTTGTCGTTGCCGTCGACCGCGCCGACCGTGAGGGCCGCGTCCGCGCTGCCGGGCGAACCGACCGACTGCGGGCCCTCGTTGCCCGCGGCGATCGCGAACAGGATCCCCTTCTCGGTGGAGAGCTTGTTGACCTCGGCTTCGAGCGGGTCGATCTCCGGGGAGTCGTAGCCGCCGAGGCTGAGGTTGACGACGGAGGCGCCCTCGGCCGCCGCCCACTCCATCCCGGCGAGGATGCCGGAGTCGTCACCGGAGCCGCTGTCGTCGAGGACCTTGCCGTTGAGGATCTTCGCGTCGGGCGCGACACCCTTGTACTTGCCGCCCGACTTGGCGCCGGTGCCCGCCGCGATCGAGGCGACGTGCGTGCCGTGACCGAAGTGGTCGTTCGCGTCGGTGGCCGTGGAGAAGTTCTTGGACTCGACGACCTGTGTCTTCAGGTCCGGGTGGTCGGCGTCGACTCCCGTGTCCAGTACGGCGATCTTCACGCCCTTGCCGGTGTAGCCGGCCGCCCACGCCTTCGGGGCGCCGATCTGCGGCACGGACTTGTCGAGGCTGGCCTTGCGGACGCCGTCGAGCCAGACGTGCGCGATACCGGCGGCCGACTTGTCGCCGTTGGTGACGGCCTTCCACAGCTCGGGCGTGTCCTGCTGCGGGGTCTGCACGGCGTCGGCGTTCAGCGTCTTCAGCGAATGGCGCAGCCTGCCCGCGTCCCGGACGTCGGCCTTGGTGGCGGTGGCGGCGCCCTGGTAGCCGACGATGACCTTCAGACCGGCCTTCTGGGAGGCGCGCTCCGCGGACTTGTTGAGCTCGGTGACGTCGAAGAGCCGCTGGTCGAGCTTGCCGGACGCGACCAGCTGGGCCGCGTCGACGGGTATGACGAGCGTGTGCCCGTCGAGCTTGCGGACCTGAACCGGTATGTGTTCACGGCCCTTCGCCGGCTCCAGACCGGCGACGCGGCCCTTGGCGTCGAGGGTGACGCGGTCGCCGGTGATCAGGGTGATGCGGTGGTCGCCCTTGATCCGGGCCTGTGCGGTACCGAGTTGTGCGGCACCGGCCGTACGGGATTCGGGCTTCGCGGCCGCCGGGCTGGTCATTCCGGCGGCGAGGGCTACGGCGGCGGACGCGGCGACGGTGGCCGCGCACGCTCTCTTCACGTGTCTGCGCAAGACTCCCCCTGGAGCTGAGGTACCGGGCGAATTCCCCGTTCACCCGGCCAGGGGAAAGCCCGCACACCTGTGCGTGACACCCCCCGGAATACGCAGTATGCCGAGGGGTGATCACCCGCTCAAGAGATGAGAGGAGGGTAAGAAAGCGCGTCCGCGAACTGTTACGCCGTCGCCCGAACTCCGTTACGCAGTCGACGGGTTCAGCTCGCGAGAACTCCGGTAGGGCTCCGCCGAGTCCCTCATCTGAGCGCCGAACTCCCTTGCGTGGATACCGAGTTACTTCGACGCGGCGTTCTCCTTCACCGTGATCTTGCCCTTGCGGATGGTGGCGAGGCGCGGCGCCTTCTTCGCGATGGCGGAGTCGTGGGTGACCATGATGAAGGTCAGCCCGTGCTCCTTCCACATGCGCTCCAGTACGTCCATGATCTCGTCGCGCATCGACTCGTCGAGGTTGCCGGTCGGTTCGTCGGCGAGCAGCACCTTGGGCTGCTTGACGAGGGCGCGGGCGATGGCGACACGCTGCTGCTGCCCTCCGGACATCTCGCCGGGGAGGTGGTTCGCCCGCTCGCCCAGACCGACCGAGACCAGCGCCTCGGCGGCCCGTTCGCGCCTGATCTTCGCCTTCATGCCGAGCGGTACGAGGGCGGTCTCGACGTTCTCCTGGGCGGTGAGCGTCGGGATCAGGTTGAAGGACTGGAACACGAAGCCGATGTTCTCGCTGCGGACCTTGGTGAGCTTGGCCTCGGAGAGTTTCGCCAAGTCGACGCCGTCCAGGACGATTTCGCCGGCGGTGGGGCGGTCGAGGGCGCCGATCATCTGGAGCAGGGTGGACTTGCCGCCGCCGGTGGGGCCCTGGATGACGAGGCGGTCGCCGTCGCCGATGGTGAGGTCGATGCCGTCGAGGGCGTGGACGGTTTCCTTGCCGCGTGAGTAGAGCTTGGTGACGCCTCTTAGTTCGTACATGGGGTAACTCCTGGGGAAGTAAAGGGGGTTGGGGTCCGCCGGTATGACGGACCCCAGGTTGCGCCGTCGTTCGTCTGCGGGTCCGATGTGGCTGGTCGCGCAGTTCCCCGCGCCCCTTTGGGGCGCGCTGCCGGACCGCAGTTCACTTCGCCAGGCCTGCTACTCGACTCTGCGCAGGGCGTCCGCCGGGCGGAGTCGGGAGGCTCGCCAGCCGCCGAAGGCGCCGGCGATCAGGCCGCCGGCCACGGCGAGGCCGACCGCGAGGGCGATGGTGGTGGCGTTGACGGGCGCGGTGAGCGCGACGTCGAGCGTCTTGGCCGCGGCCTGCCGGCCACCGCCGAAGCCGCCGCCACCGCCGGGACCACCCGCTCCGCCGCCACCGCCGCCGCCGCCCGTGCTGCCGAGGGAGGCCGACAGGGTCGGACTGATCGCGGTCACGACGTACGCGCCCGCCAGGCCGAGCGCGATACCGAGGGCGCCGCCGACCAGTCCGTTGACGATGGCCTCGCCGACCACCTGCCGGGTCACCCGGCCGGACTTCCAGCCGAGCGCCTTCAGCGTGCCGAACTCACGCACCCGGCGCGAGACAGCCGAGGAGGTGAGCAGACCGGCGACCAGGAACGCGGCGATCAGGACCGCGATCGACAGCCACTTGCCGACGCTGGTGGCGAGGGAGGAGGCGGTGGACAGGGACCCGGAGACGGTGTCGGCGAGATCGGCGGAGGTGGTGACCGTCGTACCCGAGACATTGCCCTGAATGGTCTTCTTGACGGCCGAGATCTGCTTGGAGTCGGTCGCCTTGACGTAGATCGTGGTGACCTTGTTCTTGTCACCGCTCAGGGTCTGCGCCTGCGTCAGCGGGATGTACAGGTTGGCCGCCGCGTCACCGCTGGTCGCGGTGGCGATGCCGATGACCTTGTACTTGACGCTCTTGATGGTGACGGTGGAGCCGACCTTGAGCTTCTTCGTCTTGGCGTACGCCGAGTCGGCGACGACGACCTTGGAGTTGGCCTCGGCGGTGGTGAAGGTACGGCCGCTGGTGATCTTCGAGGAGGTCAGCGGGCCGAGCGCGGGCTTGGTGACGTCCGTGCCGTACACCGAGTACGAGTTGATGTTGAAGTTGGCGCCACCGCCGGTGACTTCACCCTGTGGCGCACCGGTGCCACCGCCGCGGTTTCCGCCTTCCCCGGTGCCACTCCCCTGGTTCTGCTGGAACTGGCCGCGGGTGAACTGGCCATCGACCTTGACGACGTTGAGGCTGAGCCCGCCAACGGCGTCCGAGACGCCGCTCTGTCCCGCCACCTTGGTGACGGTGCTGGAGGCCAGCGTGGTGAAGCCCTGGACCATGACGCGGTCGCTGCTCTGTGTCTTGCTGTCGTCGTTGTTGTTGGCGTCGAACTGGAACCGCGGCTGCTGCGAGCCGCTCGCGGTGGGCGTGGCCGCCTTGGTGACGGTCATGTCCGTACCGAGTCCGTACAGCGACTGGAGGACCTTGTCCTGCGCCTTCCCCATGCCGGAGGACACGGAGTTGACCACGATGACCAGCGCAATGCCCAGTGCGAGGCCGGAGGCGACGACGAGGGCCGCTTTTCTGCGGCGGCGCAACTCGCGCCTCAGGTAGGTGAAGAACATGGCCCGCAAGCTAGGTACGGCGCGTGATGATGCCATAAGGCCGACATAAGAGAACGATGAGAAGGCTGTCCGTGACCAAAGAATGAGCCCGCGCGGGGCTGTCAATGGGCTTGCGCTATGCACCGTTTTACGGCACTTGCGGCACCGACCGGGCCCCGCGGCGGGTATCCGCGTTGCCGTACGCGATGTGCTGGTGTGATGATTTCACCCATGTCTGATCGCGGGGGAAACGACATGGACAACGGCAGGGAGACCGGGGACATACGACGGTCCCGGCTGTCGGACTACGCGGAGATGAGCACCCCGGAGCCACCACCTGCGCCCCCAGTCGGCCGCGACCCGCTGAGCAGCGATGTCGTCGCGCGCGGCCGGCGTGAATTCGCGGTGCTGCTGGGCGAGTTCCGGCGTACGGCGGTATTGGTCCCCACGGGCGAGGACGACGCACCCCTGGTCGGCGATTTCGGCGGTATCCGGTGGATCTACGCGTTTTCGAACGAGTCGGCGTTGGCGAGGTTCGCGATCGCGAGGGGTGAAGGCGGGCGGGAGTGGCCGTATCAACGACTGCTGGGAGCCCGCCTGTTGGACGCGACGGTGCCGGCTGTGAGCGCCGTGGGTGTGCCGTGCGGAGTGGCGCTGGATGTGGGCACCGAGGGCGAGGGCGTGCTGTTTCCGCCGGTGACGGGGATCGTGCCGGAGGCGGTGGCGGTGGACGCGGACGTAGACGCAGACGCAGACGCAGAGGGGATACGGGGATGAGTGGCGACGCGGGCGAGGACATCAAGGCGGCCGGGCTCGACGAGATAGCACAGGGGATCACCCTGGTGCTGGGCGAGTTGAAGGACCTGGGCATCGACAGCCTGGCCGGAGCGGGCCGCGGATTCTCGGAACTCGCCCTCTCCGGGCTGGAGTTGGGCAACGAGGAGCTGCTGTCGGGGTTCACGTCGTTCTGCGAACGCTGGGAGTGGGGCGTGCGCGCGCTGGTGAACGAGGGCAACAACTTCGCGACGGGCGTGGGTCTTTCGGCGGGCACGCTCCACGAGACGGACCAGTACATCGAGGGCACGATGAAGATCGTCGTGAACGCGGGCATGGGCAACCCATACGCGTCCGAGGACGAGGTCACCCAACAGAGCTGGGGCGACCTGGTGCGCAACAACGAGTACACGGGCGGTGTGGACTACAGCGCCGCGTCGATGGACAAGGCGCTGGACAACAGCGGGCAGGCCTACAAGGACGCGGCGCGGGACGTGATGACCTCGCACACGATCAGCCCGTTGGTCCCGGGCCTCAACCCGGCGAACCTGGCGAGCGCGGCGGGGCTGAGCGGGGACGAGTACAACGACATGCTCGACGGCCCGTTGGGCCCGTCACCGGAGGAGCGGGCGAAGGCGGCGGAGGCGGCGCGGGCAGCACAGGCACAGACCCGGCAGGGCGGGGACGCGGGCTGATGGGGATCGGCGATCTGGTCAACTCCGGTCTGGGCAAGGTCGGCGATGTGGTCGACGAGGGCAAGAAGCTCACCGGCGAACTCGTCGACAAGGGCACGGACGTCGCCGGCGACGCGCTGGACAAGGTCGGAGCACACGACCTCGCGGACAAGGTCGAGAACGCGGGCGACCGCATCGCCTCGGACCTGGGCGCAACCCCGGGCGAGCGGCAACTCGGCCAGAGCGACCAGCCGAAGGACCTGGTCCACGGCGACGCGAAGGCGATCAGGGCGACGGCCAAGCATCTGACCGACTTCTACACGGCGTTCGACAAGGTCGGCGACGGCATGCGAAAGCTCGACTCGTCGTCCTGGCAGGGCGAGGCGGCCGAGGCGTTCCGCAAGAAATTCGCGATGCACCCCACAAAGTGGCTCCGGGCGGCGGACGCCTGCCACGCGGCGGGCAAGGCGCTGTCGTCGTACGCGGAGACGGTGGAGTGGGCGCAGGGGCAGGCGCGGGACGCGATCGATCTGTACGGGCCGGGCAAACGGGCGTCGGACGAGTACAAGGCAAAGCTGAAGACGGACACGGACTCGGACACGGACTCGGCCGGCGGCAAGAAACAGGAGCCGACAACCGACCCCGGCGCAGCCGCCGTACAGCGCGCCCACGAGATCCTGAACGAGGCCCGCCGCCAACGCGACGAGGCCGCCCGCACGGCGGCGAGCGCGGTCCGCAAGGCCCTCGCCCACGCCCCCGCCGAGCCTCCCCCGCTGGCCCGGTTGAAGGCGGACGCGGTCGACGGCTACCAGGCCGTCAACACGGAGATCCTGCACTTCGACGCCGGCGTGGTGAAGGGCACGGCGGGCATCCTGACCTTCGCCCGCGGCCTCAACCCCATGGACCCGTACAACATCACGCACCCGGCCGCGTACGTCCAGAACGTCAACATGACGCTGGCGGGCCTGGTTTCGACGGCCGCGCACCCCGAGCGGGCCGCGAAGACGATGCTGGACGACTTCATGAAGGACCCGTCGGAAGGGACGGGGCGGCTGCTCCCCAACCTCTTCGGGG
>NZ_JBLTJC010000169.1:0-21496 GCF_048158785.1 Streptomyces colwelliae
GCACCGTCAAAACCGTTTAAGGGCAGGCAGATCCGTACTCACACATCTCACGGCATTCGGCGCGCTGGCCGGTGCGGCCCTGGTGGCCGCACGGTCAGGGTGGAAGGGCCACGGACCTAACCGGCTGCGCGCCCTGGACGGACTGCGGCTGCTGGCCGCGCTGATGGTGTGCCTGTACCACTTCACCGGCAAGAACGGTGAGGTGGCCGCCTCCTGGCACCAGTCCCCCGGGAAGATGTTCCCGACCCTGTCCGAGGCGGGGACCTACGGCTCGCTCGGGGTGCAGTTCTTCTTCCTCATCAGCGGCTTCGTGATCTGCATGAGCAGCTGGGGCAAGTCGATGGGCGAGTTCTTCCGCTCCCGCATCGCCCGGCTGTACCCGGCGTACTGGGTGGCCCTGATCCTGGTGGGCACCGCGTCGGTGCTCATGCCGGTGGTCGTCAAGCCGCTGCGCTCGGACGAGTTCCTGGTCAACTTCACGATGCTCCAGCAGCCGATGGGCGTGCCCCGGGTCATCGGCGTCGACTGGACGCTCTGGGTGGAGATGCGGTTCTACCTGTTCTTCGCGCTGTTCGTGATCTGGAAGGGCGTCACCTACCGCCGGGTGGTGACCTTCTGCATCCTGTGGACGATGGCCGGCTGCTTCGCCCGGGTCGCCGACAACCCGCTGACGACCGAGCTGGTGATGCGCGACCACGCGCCGTACTTCATCGGCGGCCTCGCCTTCTACCTGATCTACCGCTACGGCAGCGACCTGCTCCTGTGGGGCATCGTCGGGATGTCCTTCCTGCTGGGCCAGCGCTACTCGGTGACGGCGCTGTGGCACCCGGGCATGACCGGCGACTTCCACCGCAACCCGCATGTGATCCAGGCGATCGTCCTCGTCGCCTTCGCGGCCGTCGCGGCGGTGGCGCTGGGCTGGACGAGCTGGGCGAACTGGAGCTGGCTGACGCTGGCGGGCGCGCTGACGTACCCGTTCTATCTGATCCACGAGCACCTGGGCTGGTTCGCGATCCGCGTCCTGCACCGGGGCTTCGGGCTCGGCCCGTACGAGACGCTCGCGCTGACCGTGCCGGGGCTGCTGTGCCTGGCGTATCTGATGCACCGCTTCGTCGAGAAGCCGTTCGGGCCACGGCTGAAGCGGACGATGTCGCTCCAGTCGAAGCAACTGGCGGCGAAGCTCGGCAAGTAGCCGCACCGGGCGACCAGTTGAAGGGCCCCTCGACCGCCGATATCGGTCGAGGGGCCCTTCCGGCTTGTCCGCTGTCTCAGGCCTGCGCGGCCCGGATACGGCGCACCACGCGCCGTACGGTCGGGTTGCGGCGCAGCGACTCCGCGCGGACCGCGCTGCCGCCGGGCAGGCGGAGGCTCGTCAGGCGGCGCCTCTTGAAGTACTGCGGGTACTCGTCGAGGTGGACGCCGAGCCAGGCGGTCACCTCGTCGCGCATCGCGTGGTGCTTGAGGGCCTGCATGCAGTAGCCGACAGCCCGCACCAGCGGCGCCAACTCCTCGGCCAGCGTGCCCAGTTCGAGCGGCTGACCGACCTTGTCCTGCTCGGCGTCGGGCAGGATCGCGTCGATCACGGTGAGCGGGATACGGTTGCTGTTCTCGTACGGCGTGATGCGTTCGAGGAGCAGTCCGGTGCCGACGCGGGCGACGGGGATGTCGTACAACGCAGCCGCCGTCATCAGCGCCGTGGAGAAGCAGCCGATGACCAACTGCGGGCGGAGATGGGCGAAGACCGTCTCGGCGAGGACCGGATCGCGCAACACCGTGAGGCGGACGCCGAGTTGAGTGGCCGCTTCCTCAAGTGACGTGCTGTAGACGGCCGGTGCGCTGGGGTGGGGCTTGAACAGGACGTCCTGGTGGCCCGCCTTCGCCGCGGCGCGCAGCATGCGGACGTGCAGCTGCTCCTCCTCGTCCTGGGTGATCAGGTCGATCGCGGAGAGGTACTGGCCGAGCATCACGGCCGTCGGCTTGTTCTCCTCGGGCAGCCGGTCGGCGAGGATCGAGGCGCCCTCCTCGCCGATCTGGGCGAGGACGTCGACGATCGCCTCGTTCGGGATGGGCTGCGGCTCGACCCCGTACTCGGACAGCAGCATCGGCCGCAGCCCGGGTATCAGGTCGAGGTGCAGCACGCGGGCGATGCGGCTGTTGAGGTTGTGCGGGATGCGGTTGCGGGTGGGGCCGTAGCTCATCAGGCCGTCCGCGTACACGTGCACCGGGCTGTCGGCGAAGATGTCGGCGACCGCGCGGGAGGGGTTGGCCTGGATGGACTCGCAGGCGATCTCCACGTCCTCGTCGCCGAGGTTCCAGGCGAGGCGTACGGCCTTCTCCCACAGGGCGGCGTCCTGGGCGCGCGGGGACCAACCGGCCGGGTGGAAGGGGGAGATGAACTCGTTCCACGAGCGCACCTCGTCGAACTCCGGGCGCAGCTTCTCGAAGCCGGGCATCCGGTCCAGCGGGGTGCCGACCTCGGGCACGGCGGACGTGTTGCTGACGACCAGGATGCGGCGGTGGGCCGCGCGCGGGCCGAAGAAGCCGGCGCGGATCGCGGCGGTGACGGTCGCGGCGGCGTACTGCGTGGCCGAGAAGAAGATCTGTGTCGTGCCGCTCATGCCGCGACTCCCTTCATGCCACCGCGGATGCGCCGCAGCGTGTGCACGCGTTCCTCGCCCATGCCGACGAGCGCTTCGTTGAGTTCGGTCTCCGTCATCCGGCCGAGCGCCTCGGCGGCCATCTGCCGCAGCTTGGCGTGCACGCTGCGCTCGAACCGGCCCCGGTCCAGGAGCTGGTGGGCGATGACGACGCAGTAGTTGCGCAGCGCCTTCTTGCGGAGCTTCGCGGCCTCGGGGTCGTCGGCGAGTTCGGCGAGGACCAGGTCGAAGGAGCGGAAGAAGTCCAGCTGGCGGACGTCGCCGATCTGGGTCAGCGAACCGGTCAGCCCCCGGCGGTAGAAGACCCCGCGCAGGCTGGCCGCGACGTAGGACTCCGCCTTGCGGTGCAGCTCCCAGATCCAGGGGCGGTCCTCGGCAGTGCGCAGGCCGTCGTGGAAGCGCAGCAGGCCCCGGTCGAGGAGACGGCGGTGGTAGATGCCGGCCCAGGCGTACGGGTAGTCGACCATCGTCGTGTCGTCGACGGGCAGGATCGAGCTGCGCGGGTCGAGCGGGGTGTGCCGGCGGCCCTCCGGGGAGCGCTGGATGGCGCGCTCGACGCCGGTGACGGTGACGTGGTCGGTGCGCACGAAGTCGACGTCGAAGCGCTCGATGACGTCCACCAGGTCGGCCAGATAGCCGGGCGCGAGCCAGTCGTCGCCGTCGAGGAACGTGAGGTAGCGGCCTTCGGCCTCGTCGATCCCGGTGTTGCGGGCGGTGGCCAGACCGCCGTTCTTCTCGTGCCGGACGACCCTGCTGTTCGGCAGCCGCTTCGTCAGCTCCAGGAGAGCCTCATAGGTCTTGTCCTTGGTCGAGCGGTCCTCGACGAACAGGAACTCGAACTCGTCCCGAGCGTTGTTGATCAGGCTGGTCACCGTTTCCGGGACATAGGCCTCGATGTTGTAGCAAGGGACGATCACGGACAGTGTCGGGGGGCGGTTGGTCACGCGTACACCTGGGCTCTCTCCGGGGCGGATTCTTGTGACCGTAGGAGATGTTCGAGCCCGGATATCAACCCTGCCGGGGCCAGCAGGTGAACGTGAAGTTACGGGCCGCCCTCCATTTACAAATACCCACTCCAGCACACATCCCGAACGCCCGCTCGACGATCCAACGTTCGAAATGAACGGCCGATCGATCCGGGGGTCGCGTGCTCAGAACGGTGTTCCGGAGCGAGGACCTGCCGCCGGCCGAACGCCTGGCCGGCTTCGACACCTTCCTGCACGCCTGCGACCCCCCGATGCGCGTGACGGGCGCGGCACCGGAGCGCTTCCGGGCCACGGCCCGCACCCACGACCTCGGCCCCGTCCACATCGAGGAGCTGACCTGCTCCCCGTCCGTGATCCGCCGCACCACCCGCCTGATCCACCGCTCCGACCCCGCTGTCTGCACGGTGGTCTTCCCCCTACGGGGCACCCTCACGGTCTCCCAGACGGGCCACGAGGCCCTCCTGCGCGGCCAGGACTTCACCTTCTACGACAGCTCCCGCCCCCTCCGGCTGCGGATCACGGGCCCTGACCCGGCGACCCTGCTGCGGGTCCACGTCCCCTGGACGCTGCTGCCGCTCCCGGCCCGTCGCGCCGACCGTCTGCTGGGGACCCGGTTACCCGCCCAGGAGGGGCTGGGCGCGCTGCTCACCCACTTCCTCACCGACCTGGCCGCCGAGGTGTGGGCCTATCCGGCGGCCGACGAGACCCGGGTGAGCGCGGTGACCCTGGACCTGCTGGCGGCGACCCTCACGCACCACCTCGACGCCGCCCTCGGCCCGCCGCCCGAACCTCCCGAGTTGCTCGCGCGGATCGAGGCGTATGTCCAGGAGCACGTGGCCGACCCCGAGTTGACCCCGCGCACGGTGGCCGCCGCCCACCACATCTCCGTCAGCTATCTGCACCGGCTCTTCCGGTCCCGCGACACCACGGTCACCGCGCTGATCCGCCACGGCCGCCTGGAGCGGGCCCGCCGCGACCTCGCCGACCGGCGCCTGCGGGAGACCCCGGTGCACCGCATCGCCGCCCGCTGGGGCTTCCGGGACCACTCCGCGTTCACCCGGGCGTTCCGCACGGCCTACGGCGTACCGCCGCGGGAGTACCGCGGGACCCGTACCGAATGACCCGACACCCAGGGGGAGTTCATGACCGGACGACTCGTCAGACTCGGCGCGATGCCGGTGTGGTCGGCGGCCTTCCAGCCGCTTGAGCTACGACGTCACCCTCGATCGAGACGGAGGACCGGCGTGGTCTACCGCCTCGCGCTCCTCCTGGAGGGGGAGGCGGTGATCACCTGCGGCCGGCGCGAAACGCCCCTGCGCGCGGGCGACTTCTACTGCGACGACGGCTCTCGGCCGCACGAGATCCGCACCGGCCCGATCAGGGCCGTCGGTGCCGTGATCCCGGAGGCGCTGCTGCCGTTGCCCCCGGACGGCGCCGACCGGGTGCTGGGCCACCGCATCCCGGGCCGGGACCTCATGGCCCCGCTGCTCGCCCGCTTCCTCACGCAGGTCATGGAACACACCGGCAGCTACCGCCCCGCCGACGGCCCCCGGCTGGGCACGGTCCTGAGCAGCCTGGTCGCGGCTCTCCTGGCCCGCGCCGCGGAACCGGACCCCTGTCCGCCACTGGCCCCCCGGGCGCCGCTGACCCCGCGCATCATGGCGTTCATCCAACAGCGCCTGGACGACCCGGAGTTGACCCCGCAGAGCATCGCCGCCGCGCACGGTATCTCGCTCAGCTATCTGCACCGGCTCTTCGAGGACGAGAGCGAGACCGTCGCCGCGTTCATCCGCCGCAGACGCCTGGAGCGGGCCCGCTTCGACCTCGCCGACCCGGCCCAGGCCGACACCCCCGTGCACACCGTCGCGGCCCGCTGGGGCTTCGCCCGCGCCACCGACTTCGCCCGCGCCTTCCGCGCGGCGTACGGCATCGCGCCGGGCGACTTCCGCAAGCACTCCCGCGGTTCCTGTGGACGCATTGCCACATGAGTGTGCTCTGTGCGCCAACGCCCCAACCGCCCCTTCCGGGCAGGCTGTAGATCAGGACGACCGCTCCACTTCCAACGCTCCGAAAGAGGTTGCAGTGAAGAAACTCCGTCTTGCCGCAGTCAGCGCCGTGGGCGCGCTCGCCGCGAGCGCCGGGCTGATGTTCCCGGCCACGGCGCAGGCGGCGACGACGTACTGGCAGTTCCAGAACGCCGGGTTCGGAACGTGTCTGACGGCCGGGGACACCGGGACGGCGTTCGCCACGTCGTGCGTCGGGAGCAATCGCCAGCAGTGGGACTTCGTCGGCGCTTCCGGCAGCTTCGCGCAGGTCAGGAACCGCGAGACCGGCACCTGCCTGACGACCGACAACAAGACGACCGTCAACGCCGTCTGGATGAGCACCTGCAACGGCGCCACCGGCCAGTGGTGGTGGTACCAGGGCGACAGCGGCCACTTCTTCGACGATCTCGGCTCGGCCGGCGAGGGGTACCTGAGGACGAGCACCGTCAAGGACGCGGTCTACGCCACCGACAACAACCAGTCGACGATTCCCTCCTCCTACTACGTCTGGTACGGCACCCACAACTGACCCTCACCTGACCCCCGACCACACCTCCACCCCCGCCACGACTACGGCCAGCCCTTCCTCGAAGTGCTGGCCGTAGTCGTGGAAGATCTCCGCGCCCGCCGCGGCCGACAGCGGGAAGTCGGCCATCAGGCGGGCGCGTTCGTCCACGTCGTAGCCCTCACGGCGCTCGCCCGGCAGTGGCTTGACGCCCTGTTCCTCGCTGACGAAACCGATCGTGAAGAGGTACGACGTCGAGGTCGCGCGGACCGCCTGGGCGAGGGTGAAGCCGGCCTCGGTGAACAGGCGCAGGGTCTTCTCCATCTCCACGGCGTGCAGCGTGCCGGTGAAGCGGGAGCCGCTGAAGACCTTGGCGCCGTCGCGGTAGCCGAGCAGCGCGTCGCGCAGGGCGCGGTTGGACTTCAGCAGCCGCTCCTGCCAGGTGTCCTCGGGGGCGAGCGGGGCGTCGGCGACCATCCGCCGGTACATCTCCGTCGCCATCTCGTCGAGCAGCGCCTGCTTGTCCTTGAAGTGCCAGTACAGAGCGGGCGCCTTGACGTCCAGTTCCCTGGCGATGGCGCGCAGGGTCAGCCCGTCGAGACCGACCTCGTTCAGCAGTTTCAGCGCCGTGTCCGCCACGCGCTTGCGGTCGAGGGGGGCGCGTCGTTCCGTACTCACGCTTGACAACTTAACACCGTTAAGGCCACCCTCGGAACCAGCCGCACTTAACAGCGTTAAGGAGACTGGATCATGCCCGAGCACGGAAACCCGGCCGAGCACGTCGACGTGGACGTGGACGTACTGATCGTGGGCGCCGGCCCGACCGGACTCGCCCTCGGCGTCGACCTGGCCCGGCGCGGGGTGGACGCGCTGGTCGTCGAGCGCGGCGCGGAGCTGTCCCCCGGCTCGCGCGGCAAGGGCATCCAGCCGCGCACGATGGAGGTCTTCGACGACCTCGGCGTCCTGGACGCGATCCTCGCGGCGGGCGGCGACTACCCCGTCGGGATGATCTGGCAGGACGGCGAGCGGGTCGCCGAGCAGAACATGTTCGACCCGGCCGAGACGAACGAGGACTCGCCGTACGGCGCCCCGTGGATGGTGCCGCAGTGGCGCACCCAGGAGATCCTGCGGGCCCGGCTCGACGAGCTGGGCGGCCGGGTGTCCTTCGGCCGCGAGGTCACCGGTATCACCCAGGACGAGGACGGTGTGACGGTCGGGTTCGCGTCCGGCGCCCCCGTCCGCGCCCGGTACGCGGTGGCCGCCGACGGCGGTCGCTCGGTGATCCGGCGCGGGCTCGGCATCGGCATGACCGGCGACACCGTCGACCCGAACCCGATCCTGGTGGCGGACACCCGTATCACCGGCCTGGACCGCGACAACTGGCACATCTTCCCGCCGCACGGCGACGAGGGCTTCCTCGCGATCTGCCCGCTGGCCGGGACGGAGGACTTCCAGGTGGTCGCCCAGATCCTGGACGACACCGCGCCCGACCTCTCCCTCGACGGCGTACGGAAGACCGTCGCCGCCCGCTCGCACCTCGCCCCCGAGGACATCACCGAGGTCCGCTGGGCCTCGGACTTCCGGCCCCGGGCGGCCCTCGCGGACCGTTTCCGGCAGGGCCGGGTCTTCCTCGCCGGGGACGCTGCGCACGTGCACTCACCGGCCGGCGGCCAGGGTCTCAACACCAGCGTCCAGGACGCCTACAACCTGGGCTGGAAGCTGGGCGCGGTCCTGCGCGGCGAGGCACCCGCGAGCCTGCTCGACACCTACGAGGAGGAGCGGCTGCCCAACGCCGCCGAGATGCTCGGCCTGTCCACCAAGGTCCACCGGGGCGAGGCCCGCCGCGGCGAGGCGACCCGCCAACTGGGCATCGGCTACCGGGAGTCGAGCCTCACGGCGGAGACCCGGGCAGCGGGGGAAGGGATCCGCGCCGGCGACCGCGCCCCGAACCGGACCGTCGCGGGCGTACGCCTCCTCGACGCCTTCCGGGGCCCGCACTGGACCCTGCTCGCGCTGGGCACGCAGGCACCGGCGATCGGCGGCACGGTGCGGGTCGTAGAAGGCCCGGCTGCCGAGACGTACGGCACGGGCCTCTTCCTGGTCCGCCCCGACGGCTACGTCGGCTGGGCGGGCGACACGGACGAGAGCCTGGCCAAGTACACGGAACGCTTCAACCTCGGCCGCCCGGCCGGCAGTTAGACCGAACTCGCCAGTGACAGCTTCAGCGCGAAGCCCAGGAAGAGCGCCCCCGCCGCCGAGGTCGCTCCCGCCGCGAGCCGCCTGCGGCGGCGGAAGGCCGTCGCCAGCCGGGTGCCGCTGAAGATCAGGGCACTGAGGTAGAAGAAGCTCGCCAGCTGCGCGAAGGCGCCGAGCACGACGAACGACAGGGCGGGGTAGGCGTACCCCGGGTCGACGAACTGCACGAAGAAGGCGACGAAGAACAGGATCGCCTTCGGGTTGAAGAGGCTCACGACGAAGGCACGGCGGTAGGGCCGCTCCTCGGCCGCCTCCCCGGCGGGCGCCGCCTCCATGGCCGCCCGCTCCTTGCGGCTCCGCCACATCGTCCACGCGGCCCGCAGCATCCCGAACGCCAGCCAGGTCAGATACCCGGCCCCCGCGTACTTCACGATCCCGAACAGCACGGCGTTCGCCTGCAACAGCGAGGCGACCCCGGCCGCGGAGAGCGTCATCAGCACGGTGTCACCGCACCAGACACCGGCGGCGGCCGTGTACCCGGCACGGGTGCCGCGCCGGGCGGCGACCGAGAGGACGTACAGGGAGTTGGGACCGGGCAGCAGGACGATCAGGACCAGGCCGGCCAGGTAGGTGGGGAGGTCTATGACACCGAACATGAGACCGAGTGTCGCACGCCGGGTGCGCGGCACAGAAGGTGTTTTACGGGGCGGACGGCTCAGAAGGCGTCCGTCGGCACGTACGTCCCCCACACCCCTCGCAGCGCGTCGCACACCTCCCCCACCGTCGCCCGCGCCCGCAGCGCCTCCTTCATCGGGTACAGCACGTTGTCCGTGCCCTCCGCGGCCGTCCGCAGCGCGGCGAGCGCCGCGTCCACCGCCTTCTGGTCCCGTTCGGCGCGGAGCCGTGCGAGACGTTCGGCCTGCCGGGCCTCGATGGCGGGGTCGACGCGGAGGGGCTCGTACGGCTCCTCGGCGTCGAGCCGGAAGCGGTTGACGCCGACCACGACCCGCTCGCCGGAGTCGGTCTCCTGGGCGATGCGGTAGGCGTCGCGCTCGATCTCGCCCTTCTGGAAGCCGTGTTCGATGGCGCCGACCGCGCCGCCCAACTCCTCGACCCGCCGCATCAGTTGGACCGCGGCCCGCTCGACGTCGTCCGTCATCGTCTCGACGACGTACGAACCCGCGAAGGGGTCCACGGTCGCGGTCACGTCCGTCTCGTACGCCAACACCTGCTGCGTGCGCAGCGCGAGGCGCGCGCTCTTGTCCGTCGGCAGCGCGATCGCCTCGTCGAAGGAGTTCGTGTGCAGGGACTGCGTACCGCCGAGCACCGCGGCCAGCCCCTGGACGGCGACCCGGACGAGGTTCACCTCCGGTTGCTGGGCGGTGAGTTGGACCCCGGCGGTCTGGGTGTGGAAGCGCAGCATCAGGGATTTCGGGTTCCGCGCGCCGAACTCCTCCCGCATCACCCGCGCCCAAATACGCCTGGCCGCACGGAACTTGGCGACCTCTTCGAGGATCGTCGTACGCGCCACGAAGAAGAAGGAGAGCCGCGGGGCGAAGTCGTCGACGTCCATCCCGGCCGCGACCGCCGTACGGACGTACTCGATGCCGTCGGCGAGGGTGAAGGCGATCTCCTGCGCGGGCGAGGCACCGGCCTCCGCCATGTGGTAGCCGGAGATGGAGATGGTGTTCCACTTCGGGATCTCGGCGCCGCAGTACCGGAAGATGTCGGCGGTCAGCCGCAGCGAGGGCTTCGGCGGGAAGATGTACGTCCCCCGCGCGATGTACTCCTTGAGTACGTCGTTCTGGATCGTGCCCGTCAACTGCCCTGCCGGTACGCCCTGTTCCTCGCCGACGAGCTGGTACATCAGCAGGAGGAGGGCGGCGGGGGCGTTGATCGTCATCGAGGTGGAGACCTGGCCGAGCGGGATGCCGTCGAACAGCACCCGCATGTCGTCGACCGAGTCGACGGCCACGCCCACCTTGCCGACCTCGCCGTGCGCGAGGGGCGCGTCGGAGTCGTGGCCCATCTGGGTGGGCAGGTCGAAGGCGACGGACAGGCCGGTCGTGCCGTGGGCGATCAGCTGCCGGTAGCGGGCGTTGGACTCGGCCGCCGTGCCGAAACCGGCGTACTGGCGCATCGTCCAGGGCCGTCCCGTGTACATCGACGGGTACACGCCCCGCGTGAAGGGATACGCCCCCGGCTCGCCCAGCCGCTCGGCCGGATCCCAGCCGGCGAGGGCCTCGGGGCCGTAGACGGGTTCGATCGGTGTTCCGGACTCGGACTCGCGCACCATGGCGGGCACCTCCGCTCCCCACGATGCCCCGCCGTTCGCGACCCGTCATCCGGGGGTACGTCTCCGGGGTACGAGGCCGGTGAGACGACGGGGGTCCGCGATGCGTACTACGGGTGTGGGGAGGCGAAGTACTACGGGTAGGGCGCGAGCGATCGCCGCCGCGGCGGCCCTGTCGGCCCTGGTGGCGGTGTGCGGCTGCACGGTGCAGGGCACGGACGCGGACGGCAAGCACCATCTGCCCGTACGCATCCAGCTTCCGGACAGCGGCAGTAGCAGTGGCAGCAGCAGTGGCACCGGCGACAACAAGGCTTCCCCCTCCCCGAGCACCGCCCGCGCCGCGAACGTCCTGTGGTCGCGCGGCGACAGCGGCACCGACGTGCGCGAACTCCAGGCGCGGCTACGGCAGGTCGACTGGCTCTTCGACGGGCCGACCGGGACGTACGACGACCTCACCGAGCAGGCCGTCGCGGGTTTCCAGGGCAAGCGCGGGCTGCCGAAGACGGGCGAGACCGACACCGTCACCTGGCAGCGGCTGCTGAAGATGACGCACGAGCCGGGCAAGTGGGACCTGTACCTGATGGGCGGCCAGCCGGCGGGCGCACCCGACCCGCGCTGCCTCACCGGCCGGGTCCTGTGCATCGACAAGACGAGCCGGACCCTGCGCTGGATGATCGACGGGCGCACGGTGTCGACGATGTCGGTGCGCTTCGGCGCGCAGTACACCCCGACCCGCGACGGTGTGTTCCAGGTCTACTGGAAGGCCCGGAACTGGGTGTCCACGCTCTACCACTCCCCCATGCCGTACGCGATGTTCTTCAGCGGCGGCCAGGCGGTGCACTACTCGTACGACTTCTCGATGCGGGGTTACGCGGGCGGCTCGCACGGCTGCGTCAACGTGCGGGACGAGGCGGCGATCGCGAGTCTCTTCGCCCAGGTGCGGACCGGCGACAAGGTCGTCGTTTACCAGTAGCGGTATGAGGCGCGCAGTAGCTGTATGAGGCGCGGGCGGGACCGGGGGAACGTGTCCCACCCGCGCCGGGTGCACGAGCCGTAGGTACGGGGGGAACCCCCGGCTCTGTGCGATGGCCGATGACCAGTCGGCTCACTCAGTACTGCGCCACGACGGCCGAAAACGTCACACCTGCCGTGAAGAATTTTCCACGAGTTACGTACGTGCAGGTCAGCGGCGTGCGATCAGCTCAGAGCGCGCTGTACGTCGGGTTCGGCGACGGTGTCTGCCGGGCGGTGGTGGTGTGCGACGGGACCGGGGTGGAGGCCGACCGCGGCCGGGTGAGCGGGGTGAGGACCGAGGAACCGGAGGTGGAGGTGGAGGCGCCGTTGCCGTCGTGACCGCCGCTGCTGCCACCACTGCCGCCGCTGCCACTGCTGCCGCCGCCCGGTGCGATCGGGGCTATCTGCCCGTCGCCGTCACCGCCCTGACCGCCGGCCTGCTCGTCCGAACCGTACTGGTCGCCGCCCTGACCACCATCGTTCTTGCCACTGCCACTGCCACTGCCACTGCCGCTGCTGCTGCCGCCCTTGCCGCCGTCGCCCTTGTCGTCCGTTTCGGTGCCGGTGCCGGTGCGCTCCAGGAGGCCCTTGCAGTACGTCCACACGTGGGACGTACCGCCCGCCGCGCCCTCCAGGGTGCGCTTGCGGCCGGGGTCCAGGGTCTTGCCGTCGCGCACGGCACGGCAGGACGAGGTGACACCGCTCCACCAGCCGCCGGAGCCGAAGGACTTGTCGTCACCGGAACCGGTGGACGGCGTGGGGGTCGTGCCGCTGCCGGCGGCCTCGCCGGAGGAGTCGTCGGAACCGCCGCCCGTCGTGGGCGTGTCCGAGCCGCCGGTGCCGCTCGGTGAGGGCGAGACGAGGGTGCGGTCGGGGGGCGTCACGGCCGCGGAGACAGAGGCGGCGGGCGCCGGGTCGTCGTGGAACGGCGTCGGGAGGACTCCCGTGGCGGCCGCGACCGCGACCCCGCCGAGCATGCCGGCGGCGACCGCGGCGGTCAGCCCGACCCGCACGGGCCGTGCCCAGCGGGGGCCGGGGACGGTCGGGACGGGCCGCCCGAGCCGGACGAGCCCGGCGTCGGAGGAGTGCGCACGACCGCGCCGGCCGAGGCTCGCCCGCTCGACATCGTTGCCGGTGCGCGCTGCCCTGAAGGCGGCCAACGCGGCGTCCTCGCCCGGGAGTTCGACCTTGCCCAGCGAGTGGTCCACGGACAGCGCGCCGAGGGTCTTGGCGAGTCGCTCGGCCTGGTCGCGGGCGGCCGGATCGACGGCTTCCGGGGACTCGCCGCGCAGCAGACGCTCGGCGGTCTCGCGGTCCAGCCATCTGTAGTCCTCGTCGGCCATCACATGTCCTTCTGCGTCCGCGCACGCGTATGCGTCACAGTGGCGGACGTCACCGCGCGGTCGCGCGGGTCTCGCTGGGGCGGGAGGGCGTCGAGCGCCGCGGCCGACTCCGGGTCGCCGCCGAGCAGTTCCGCGAGCCGTTTCAGCCCACGGTGCGCGGCCGTGCGGACGGCGCCGGGCCGCTTGCCGAGGGTCTCCGCGGCGGTCTTGGCGTCGAGGCCCATCACCACGCGCAGGACGACGGCCTCGGCCTGGTCCTGCGGCAGCTGGGCGATGAGGGAGAGGGTGTTGTCGGTGGCCAGGGCCTCGATGGCCTCGTCGGCGGTGTCGGACTCGGCGGCGCGGCCGGCGAGTTCGGTCTCGTCGCCGCCTATCGCGGGGCGGCGTCCGCGCATCCGTATGTGGTCCAGGGCACGGTTGCGGGCGATCCGGGCCGCCCATCCCCGGAAGCGGTCCGCGTCCCCGCTGAACCGGTCCAGGTCACGGGCGATCTGCAACCAGGCCTCGGACGCGACGTCCTCGGCGTCCGGATCGCCGACCAGCGTCCGTACGTATCCGAGCAGCCGTGGGTGCACCGTGCGGTACACAGTCCGGAACGCGGTCTCGTCCCCGTCCTGTGCCGCAAGCACCGCGGCGGTCAGCTCCGCGTCGTCCCCCAGCACGTGGTCCCTCGAATTTGTTGGTCGCGTCCGCACTCCGGCGCGAAAGGCACGTTACGACCTGAAACTGTTCCTCGTCCATGTCCGTACAAGGTGCAACTACTTGGTTCGGCCCCACGGTGTGACAGAAAACGCACGCACGGCGCTGTAAAAAGTACGGGCCGCCGCGCGGCCCGTACAGCGCGACGGCCGGGGCCTCTCCTGTGGGGGGTGGCGGCCCCGGCCGTCTCCGCGGTGTCTCTCTTGAGTCTGCGACGATGCGCGGAATCCTTACGGGGCACTGCTGCCTTTCGGCCGCCAGTCATCCTGACTACGCGTCGGCGCCGCCTGGACCCCCGCGTCCCGCGCCGCCCTGAACGCCGCCACCGCCCGCCGCTCGGCCTCGCCGTCCGCGTCACCCTCGCGCAGCGCCGCACCCAGCAGGGCGGGGACACCCAGACGGCCCGTGTCACGGTCAGCCATGTCCGTCCCCATCCCTTTCCCTCACGCCTTCCGTCACGCCGTCCGTCCCGCCATCCGCCACGCCCAGTTCGCGCGCCAGCCGCTTCAACCCCCGGTACGCGGCCGTGCGTACCGCACCCGGCCGTTTCCCCAGCACCCGAGCGGCGGCGGGCCCGTCCAGCCCCACGACCACCCGCAGCAGCACAGCCTCCGCCTGGTCCTGCGGCAAACCCCGGACCAGGCCTAGCGCGTACTCCGTGGAGAGGGACTCCAGCGCCTGGTCGTGGGTGCTGTGCGGACCGGGCAGTTCGAGTACGTCCTGTTCGAGCACCGCCGACCGAGGACGCACCCGCTGCCGCCGCAGGTGGTCGAGTGCCCGGTGCCGGGCGATGGTCGCCGTCCAGCCCCGGAAGCCCGCCCCGTCGCCGCGGAACCGGCCCAGGTCGCGGGCGATCTCCAGCCACGCGTCGGACGCCACGTCCTCGGCCTCGTCGCCGACGAGCCCGCGCAGATACCCGAGCAGCCCGGGCTGCACGATCCGGTACGCGACCGCGAAAGCGCCGTCGTCGCCCTCCTGGGCCCGCGCGACGGCCGCGCCCAGTTCCCCGTCGTGCGCGTGCGCGTGCCCGCGCCGGGGCTCGCCTGTCTGGCCCAAGGACTGTCCTCGTCCGTACCGAGTGCGCGAAGTATCCATATCCGGGCGGCAGTTCCCCGCCGTCCACGCAAGCGCGACGCACCCCCGCACCCCCGTGCAGCGATCCCCCGCACCCCCATCGCCATCAGCGCCGCCCCTCACAGAAACGTCACAGCCCGCAGCCCGCCCGGCACATCTCCGGCCCGTCGACGGGGCACGGTCCCTCTGGCCCCGGTGTACGTCCGCCCGTGGCGTCCCCGCGAACGAAGGAGACCCATGTCCGACCTCCGTATCGGTGTCCTCGGCTACGGCCTGCGCGGCAGCCTCGCCCGCGTCGCCCACCGCCCCGGCGCGGGCTCCCGCGTCAGCGCCCTCGCGGACCCCGATCCGGCGGCCCGCGAACAAGCAGCAGCAGACTTCCCGGGTGTCTCAACATCCGCCGACCACCGGGCGGTTGTCGCGTCCCCCGACGTCGACGCGGTCCTCGTCCTCACCCCCGACCACACCCACGCCGACCTCGCCTGCGAGGCGCTCCGCGCGGGCAGGCCCGTCCTCGTCGAGAAGCCGCTCGACATCACCGTCGAACGCTGCGACCGCGTCCTTCGTACGGCCCATGAGACCGGCACCCGCCTGTACGTCGGCCACAACATGCGCCACATGCCGGTGATCCGCCTGATGCGCGACCTCGTCGAGGGCGGCGCGATCGGCACCGTGAAAACGGTGTGGGTACGGCACTTCGTCGGCTACGGCGGTGACTGGTACTTCAAGGACTGGCACGCCGAACGCCGTTACAGCACAGGCCTGTTGCTCCAGAAGGCGGCGCACGACCTCGACGTGGTGCACTGGCTGGCCGGCGGCTACACCCGCCAGGTGCAGGCGTTCGGCGACCTCTTGGTCTACGGCGACAATCCGCATCGGCGCGCACCCGGCGAGCCGAAGACCGCCGACTGGTACACCGAGGACGGACACTGGCCGCCGCACACCCAGCGGACGCTCAACCCGGTCATCGACGTCGAGGACGTGTCGTTGGTCAACATGCGCCTGGACAACGGGGTGTTGGCCGCCTACCAGCAGTGCCACTTCACCCCCGACTACTGGCGCAACTACACCGTCATCGGCGACGCGGGCCGCCTGGAGAACTTCGGCGACGGCCCCGGCGCGGTGGTGAAGGTCTGGAACAGCCGCCGCTCGGGACACCGGGAGCACGCCGACGCCGAGCACCGGGTCCCGGACACCGACCAGGACGGCGAACACGGCGGCGCCGACCCGCTGTTGATCGACGAGTTCCTACGGTTCGTACGGCACGGCGGGCGCACGGACACCTCACCCGTCGCCGCGCGGATGGCGGTGGCCGCGGGGTCCGGGGCCACCGAGTCACTGCGGGACGGCGGCACCCCGCGCGAGGTGCCGCCCCTCGATCCGGGCCTCATCGCCTACTTCGAGCGCGGTCAAGTGCAGGCGACCTAGGGCGAGTTGCGGGCGCTGTAGGGCAAGTCGGCGGCGCGTAGGGCAAGTCGGCGGCGTCGTAGGCCTAGATAGGGGTCTCCACCGGCTGTTGAGGTGTCTCCTTCGCCGCCGCGCCCGGTGTGGGCACCCGGTCCGCGTTCACCAGGACACCCGCGATGAGCGCGGCCAGCAGGATCGAGCCCATCGCCCACCAGGTGGCGACGTTGAAGCCGTGCACGGCGGCCTTCGCCTCAAGGAGTTTCCGGTTCGCGCCGGGGCCCGAGTGGGCGGTGGCGTACCGGGTGGTGACCGTGGCGGCGATCGTGTTGAGGAGGGCCGTACCGATCGAACCCCCCACCTGCTGGGCGGTGTTGAAGGTGGCGGAGGCCGCGCCGGAGTCGCGCGGGGCGACGCCTCCGGTGGCCAGGGACACCGAGGTCATCATCGCCGTACCCATGCCGAGGCCGAGCATCAGCATGCCGGGCAGGATGTACGTGGCGTACGCGGGTTCCACCCCGACCTGGGCGATCAGCGCGAGCGCGCCGGCCGCGACCAGCAGGCCCGGGACCATCAGGGCGCGCGGCGGAACCCGGTTGAGGAACCGGGCCGCGATCTGCGTCGAGCCGGTGATCATGCCGACGGTGATGGGGAGATAGGCGACGCCCGTCTTCACCGGCGAGTACCCGAGGACGCGCTGCATGTAGTACGTCAGGAAGAGGAAGACGCCGAACATGCCGATGGTGACGAACAGGATGGTCAGGAACGCGCCGACCCGCTGACGGTCCTTCACCACCGTCATCGGCAGCAGCGGAACGCGCGCCCGCGTCTGCCAGACCCCGAAGGCACCGAGCAGCACGACCCCGGCGACGAGCAGGGTCAGGACCAGTCCGTCGCCCCAACTCCTCGACTCCGCCTCGGAGAAGCCGTACACCAGCGTGAGCATGCCGAGGGAGCCGAGGAGCGCGCCGGGTATGTCGAGGTGGGCTTCCGGGTGCCGGGAGCTGTCGCTGAGCAGGACCCACGCACCGGCGAACGCCACCAGCGCGATGGGCACGTTGACGTAGAGACACCAGCGCCAGTCCAGGTACTGCGTGAGGAACCCGCCCGCGAGGAGCCCAACTGCCGCGCCCGCGCCGACAATCGCGCCGAACACACCGAAGGCCTTGCTGCGGTCCTTGGGATCGGTGAACGTCGTCGTGAGCAGCGACAGCGCCGACGGGGCCAGCAGGGCGGCGAAGACCCCTTGCAGCGCGCGGGCGCCGAACAGCATGCCCTGGTTGGCGGCGGCACCGCCGAGCGCGGACGCGGCGGCGAAGCCGATCAGCCCGATCATGAAGGTGTTCTTGCGCCCGGCGAGGTCGGCGATCCGGCCACCGAGCAGCAGCAGCCCGCCGAACGCGAGGGTGTAGGCGGTGATGACCCACTGCCGGTTCCCGTCCGACATGCCGAGGTCGATCTGGGCGGACGGCAGTGCGATGTTGACGATGGTCATGTCGAGGACGACCATCAACTGCGCGAGCGCGATGACGACCAGCGCCCACCAACGACGGTTCTCGGCCATGGATCCTCCCCGGGTCCGGCGATCGCCCTCATCGTCCTCCCGTACCCGGCCCCTTGGGAACGCTGGCGTCTCTTATTACGCCGATTTTGCCGACCGGGCCCCGCTGCGTGCCGGGGCCGAACTCCCCTACCCGCCCACGCCGTTCACCGCGTCCCGGCACAGCAACCGCAACGACCCGTGCCCGCCGAAACACCGCCGCGCCTCGTCGATGGGGTCCCACAACCGCCCCTCCGGAGTACGCAGCCAGTGCTCACCACCGCTCGCCCACCACTCCCCGCCGGTCTGCCATGCGATCACCTCACCGGCATACGCCCCGAACCCGCGCAACTCGCTCTCCACGGCGGCGTACGGCGCTCCGTCCCGCCGTATCTCTTCGATCATCCGGTCGACCCGCCACAGGCTCTGCGCCGAGTAGTCGAGCCGCACCCGGGCCCCCTCGCGCATCGTCGCCACCGCGTCCGCCGCCCACCGCACGGGCCGCGCGGCGGCTGAGGGCCGGTACTCCCGCGTCGTCATCACATGTGTCATCGCACCGAGAAAACCCTAGTCACGGGGCATCCCGGCACCCCGATCCGGGCATTTCCCCGGACCGGCGCAGGACCGCCCCACCCCCACCGCACGACGGTCACAGACCCCGCGCCCAGCTCGCGCTCAACTCCGCCCGCGCGCCCGCCGCGAGACCACCGCGCGCAGCACCCGGCGCCCCTCCGTCGACACCGCGAGCACCTGACGCAGTCCGCCCGAGCCGGTTCCGGCGAGGAGTTCGAGGACGGCGATCTGGCGGCGCAGCTCGGCGGCGACGAGGGGTGACATTCCCTCCGTACGGCCTTCACGGCGGGAGTCGATCGCGTCCGCGTCGTCGGCGGGGGCCATGACCTCCAGGAGCCGGTGGATCCGCAGCGAGGCGACCGAGCAGGCATCGGCCCACTCCCGCACCCCGGCGCCGGCCGGAACCGCCGGCGCGGTCGCGAGCATCGCGCGGGCGAGCCCCACGGCTTGATCCTCGCCGGGTTCCTCGAAAAGGGCGGGCAACTTGGCACGGGCCTGCTCCAGGGACTCGCCCCACGTCTCCCCCACGGCCGGATCGGCGAGGCTGGTCCACAGGGGCCGCAGCACCTCGTCGTCGCCGCCCAGCAGCGGCACGCACCGATCCAAACAAGCCAGTCCACCGGCGGCCAGCGCACGCTCGTCGGCCTGCGCGATCAGTTCCACCAGACTCATCCAGACCTCCCTCGGCGGGGCCCCTCCCCTATGGAACCCACGTTTCCCCTGACTGCGCGCTCCACCCCGGGAGTGTCACACGGGACGCCCCCGGGCAGGCGGAGAAAAGGGAAGAAGAGGTTTTCGGCCAACGGCCGGACACCCGGCCGAACGCGCTCAGACCCCGACCGGAGCCCCGGGCCCGGCCAGCGCCTTCTCGTGCTGCATCCGGGTCAGTCGCAGCACGAGCGCGATCGCCAGCGCCGCGGCCGCGATGTCGAGGGCGTCGGAGATCATCAACGCGTAGGCGCCGGCGTGGATCCCGTCCGCGGTGTCGGCGTCCCCGGACTGCGCGGAGCTCACCCGGTCGCCGACGATGGACAGGAGCCACAGCGTCCACCACGCGTTGACCAGCAGATACGACCTGCGGGCGCCCAGCGGGCTGCTGGCGTCCCAGATGTCACGGGTGATCCGGCGCGGGTACCAGAGGCTCACGATCGGGACGAACCACCCGGCGATCGCCCACCCGGGCCTCATGCTCTGCGTGTCGGGAGCGAACACCCCGGCGTTGGCCCGCACTCGCACGAACCAGCACAGGTACACGATGACGGACATGACCAGCGAGCCCGACTGGATGCCGCCGGCCACCGTGTTGAGCGAGTTCGCGTCGTCCAGCCTCCGGGCGACCGCACTGCCGGACGCGCCGTCCATGAGGTCGCCCGAGACGTCGTAGAGGACGAGATCGGCGTAGACGGCGAACAGATCGACGGCGATGACGAGCCCGAGCAGCGCGACGGCGGCGCGGCTGAGCCCGATGGGCGAGCGCAGGTGGGGACCGGGCACGGGTCTGGGCGTGGGCATGGGCATGGGAACGGACATGGTGAAACCCCCCGAGTGCGAGCAGAAGAGAGGGGAACATACGTTCCCCGACCCCTGCCCGTCCAGCCGCGCCGAGCGCCCCCGCTCAACCCACCTTGTCCGCAAGGGACTTGAACTGCGCCCAGGTCAACGCGGGCGTCCCCGGATCCCACAGCTTCTGGACCGTGGCCCGCAGCGGCATACGGATACCGGCCGCGACCTGCCTCTGCGTCTGCGAGTTGGCGAGGTCGCACCAGACCGCGAAGGACCCGCCGAGGATCTGGCTGTCGTACTTGGCGGGGACCGCCGTCGTGCCGCGCAGCACGCGCGGGGTCCACTGTTCGTAGATCCGCCGTCCCGTCGGATAGACGAAGGTCTGCGGCTCGCCGAGGACGTAATACAGGTACTCGTCGTTGTAGTTGAGGACCTTGCGCCCCGCGCTCAGATAGGCGACGGGCTGCCGGGCGCCGATCTCCTTGCCCGTCCAGTACGCCACCTGGAGATCCTTGGCGGCCTGCACGGACGTATTCGCGAAGAAGCCGTCGTTCCACACCCGCATCGTGCGGTCGTGGTTGCGGACGGTGTCGGCGCGGTCGTTGAGCCAGCCGGTGGTGAGGTCGGCGACGGTGCCGCCGGAGCCGTAGGCCTTCGTGGCCTCGGCCGCCAACTGCGGGAAGGACGCCTGGGGGTTGGCGACCGTCAGCGCCTGGTACTCGTCGCCGCCGAGGTGCCACTGGTCGCCGGGGAACAACCCGGCGTACTCGTCGAGGAGTTCGTCGACGATCGCGGCGGAAGCATCCTTGGAGATGTCGATCGCACCGCGCGTGGCGACACCCGACACGTTCCGCAGTTGCAGATCAGGATGCGCGGCGATCACGGCACCCAGATGCCCCGGTGAGTCGATCTCGGGCACGACGGTGATGTGCCGACCGGCCGCGAGGTCGACGATCTGCTTCACCTGCGCTTTGGTGAGGTGATCCTTCGACACGACTTCCGGATGGCTGGTGGACGCGATCCGAAAACCCTGGTCGTCGGAGAAGTGCAGCCCCAGCTCATTGAACTTGAGGTCGCCCAACTCCCGTACCCGGTCCTCGATCCAGGCCGCGGTGAACGGCTTGCGCGCGATGTCCAGCATGAACCCGCGCCGCGGCTTGGCCGGTTGGTCGTGTACGACGCCCTCCGGCGCCGTACCGCCCCCGTGCACTTCCTGCTTGAGCGTGCGGGTGCCGTAGAACACCCCCGCGTCCGAGGGCCCGCTGATGTTGACCCGCCCGCCGCGCACGGTCATCGCGTACGACTCCGGGTTCGCGCCCTCGTCGTCGTTCAGCGCCAGCCGTACGTCCCCGGCCCGCACGTCACTCGACTCGCCACCGTAGGTCAGCCCCAACTCCCCGGCGATCAGCCGCCCCTCGTCGACGAGATCGGCGTCCTCGACGACGACCCGGTTCCCCCTGGCGGGCCGCCAGCCGGGACCACGCGCGGGGGTGTGGGAGCGCACGGCGGGAATGGTGCGGGGGGTCTGCGACAGCGGATACGACCGGGTCGGACTCGGGCTCGGCGTCGGGGACGCGGAACGGGAGGCCGCGCCGCGCGAAGCGGCGGAGGTCTCGTCGGCGGACCCGACCGCCGTGTCCCCGGAACCGCCCTCGTCCCCGGAC